>NZ_PUJV01000034.1:0-31748 GCF_011189495.1 Photorhabdus stackebrandtii | reverse complement strand
AAGAATGCTTGCCGAGATCGATGCCAATCAGTGCGATAGTGTTCATGATGGTAGCCTCTTATCAAAGATAATCACTCTGCTAATATACTGCCGTTAGAGTGAGGGGAACCATCTCATTACCTTGGGGCATTTATGCCGCAGCCGCTTCTGTCCAATAATGCTCCGTTTCGTCACCTAATTTTACGCCCGGATACCAATGCTCAATTAACAACGTAGGTTTTCATGGTGAGGAGCCGGATAAGTATGTTTATTTGTTCATTCTATCGCCAATTGAACAAAGTGCCCCAAGGTTTTTATGCTCTCCAACAAAAAAGTGGCTTGGTCTCCCCGGCATTGTGTCAGCAAATTAATACCCGTTTTAATCAATTACTTAATCGTTATGCACTGCTCATGCAGCCTGTTGTCGATTAATTAATAAACTCATCAAATAACTGTCATGCACTAAATCTCACGATATAAATGCAGTCTTGGAATAACCAATTCCAATAGTTTAGCTTTGGGTTTATAGCGATGTACTATTGCATTGGCGTCATAATCAGGCAATTCGCCGAGCTTTGGCGGGTTTCCGCCACAGTTAACATAAAATGCAATTAATGGAAGAGGGCAGGCATATTGCACTTGCTTTTGCTGCTCTGCATACCAGACCCGTGCAATAGGTTGTACTTTCACCGGACGTTTTATTTTTAAAATAACATCATCGGATAATTTTTTTATATCGGTAATTTCTTTGGCAACAAATTCTGCCCATTGTTCACGGGAATAGTGGGAAACAGTACGCCCTGAATTGTAGCTTTTCTCCAAACGCGCCAAAATTTGATTTTTTGTGACTTTATTAATGATGTTTTTATTTGCCCAACCAAAACGCACTGAATCAGGATTGAGAAGGGGAGTGATTGTTCTGTAAGCGTTTAGTGTAATCAACCCATGTAATTGATTATGAACAAACTCAAACCGCTGCTCTTTATTCACACCTGATTGCACCGTGACGATGTGTTCAAGTTCTGCTTTTAACTTATTGATCTCCTCAATCAGATTTAAAGCAGAGTGGTATTGTTGTTGATTCACAGAAAAACATAATATACCAGGCAAGCGAATAGCTGCTTTGCTGCTAATATTTTGATTATTGTGGTGTATAAATAGCCTCTGATAATGCCTTAAACCTAAATCTAATGCTTCATTACCTGAAATTCCATTAACGGTTATTTCTGTTATTGGATCATGTTCGCTGCCTTTTTTGACATCAGGCAGAACAAACACATGAGCGGCCAGTAAAGAATAGCTGTGAAGGAGTTCACGTAGCTGTCTCAATTTGTTTTCTTGCTGGTGAAAACAACGATTCAAATCTTCAAGTGATAAGTATTTACTCATATAAATAACAAAATTAGTTACAACATACTTTTAATTATAGAACAAAAAGTGCAAACTTCAAGCTCCTCAGTCGTATTCTAAAAATCTTATACCTAAAAATTTTCATAAAAACATAAAGTTAATGCTTGTTCGGATATTACTTTGCTGTATTTTTTCGCTGTACTAATGCTGAGAATACACAAGCGACGCATATCCGCTATCGCGATTTCATTACGAACTACAATTAATTGTTCGGTTCTGATTTTTATATTAAACCTCATAAAGATATTAATTATAGAATATTCAATATCGTGCATAGTTATAATGATTATAATCCCGACTGATAGCATCCCTGATATTTCAGTCAGAACAGAGTAAAATGTAGGTAAAGAAATTTTAGTCAGGAGAAAAGAAGTCTCATTTTAAGGTCTACATCTGAACATTCTCATAGAATCATAAATTTAATTAATAAATGTGATGATGTTAATAGTGCAATAACATTCCTTATCCTATGCTTAGAGGTATCACCGCGACTTGCCAGCAAGTTAATTTACTGTGTCAATGTTGTTTTGAGGTCGATATTATGAACAATTTAATAATCAAAGAGGATAGTGGGCATTTACGAATAAGCCCAACGCAACAGTTAAAAATTAATGAAGAGTTCAGATTGCTGAATGCTCGCGATCATCTTTTGCCGGTTAAGATGACCAGGTTCTTTCAGCAGAAAATTGACGAGGTAACCGATTTTATCGATGACCGCGAAAATATGCCTGACGACGCTCCTGGCAACATTATCCAGAAGTATCGGAACCGAATGTTATTCATACCTACCTCAACATGCGCATCACATTGCCAATATTGTTTTCACCAAGATGTTCTTTCTGAACAACACGAGACTGGAAAGAAAATTTTTGATAAGGCGATATTGGAATTGGATTCCTATCTCAGTACGCATCCTGATGTGGAGGAGGTGATTCTATCTGATGGAAATAATGCTTTGGAAAAATTATGTTAGCATTAGTTAATGGTTTTCTTCTTTGCTTAGGGCTTGTTGTTTCGATTGGCCCTCAAAACATGGAAATTCTCAGAGTTGGCTTGTTGAACGACCGTGTTGGTTTGCTCGCTTCAGTTTTCGTGATTTGCGATGTAATCCTGATTATCACAGGTGCGTTGGGTGTTGGAAGTATCATTGCGCTAAACCGGGGAATTACGGTGTCTTTAACGTTACTCACCGTAATGTTCCTGCTATTCCTGACGTTCCAGGCTGGGCGCCGGGCTATGAATGAGGGTGGAGCAGTTGTTTCCCTTGGCAAGCAACAAAATACCCGTCCCTTTGACATGGTGAAACGTGGGCTTGGTCTTTCGTTCCTAAATCCTTTAGCTCTGCTGGAAACTGTTGTCATCTTGGGATCAACAGCAGCGCCTTATCCTGTCAATCATCGGATTTTGTTCGTGGCTGGCGCGCTTGCGGCCTCGGCCATCTGGTTCTACGGCCTGGCTTATAGCTCACGTTGGTTTTCAGCCTGCATATCGAAACCCTGGCAGCGTTGCATTATGGAATGTGTTGTTGCTGTTATCCTGTTCATTACGGCTTGTTGGTTGTTACAGCGTACTTTCAGTGGTTGAGTTGACAAAAGTTCAGATTTCTCAAACTAAATTGAATTCCTTAAATGATCTACTGTTTATTTAAGTACAATAGTTGTTAAAATTAATGTGATTAAGTGCTAAGTTTATAATCACTCGAACGTAACATTATGGATTGTTACTGGAAAACCACGCAAACTATTGGAGTAGATAGCTTGGAATTAAATCAAGTCATTACCGCTCTTAAAAAGTCTGACAACAACTGGATTGTGGAGCAAACAGATGAGTGTCTTGTCATTACTAATGAAGATGGTGTTAAGGCGCATCTGGCAATTTGTGGAAAACAAATCACAGTAGAAGCATTAATATTTTCAGAAGAGCATGTTTCGGATACTGCCGCCTTAAATAAATTCATTTTAGAAACGCATAAGATGATCCCTTTAACCTCTGTTGGAATTACCGAAGTAGATGGTCAATCTTATTATACCGCTTTTGGCGCTTTGTCTTCGGAATCAAAAGTGGAGAGTGTTGTCATTGAAGTCTCTATGTTGTTCGCCAACATCAATGAACTTCTTGATGCATATTCTGAGTTTCTGAAATAACAGTATAGGATAAATATCAATGAGTAGTGTATGGAAGAAGCTTTTCAAAGCAATCAAAGGCACTGTAAATAACACGGTAGAAGCGGTAGCTGACGAGAACGCATTAACCATTCTTGATCAGGAAATTCGTGAAGCTAAAGCAGAAATCCGCCGTGCGGATGACAGTTTGATCAGTATTATCGCTAAGCGCAAAATGGCAGAGCAAAAGGTTTCAGCTATCAAAGCCAGCATCACCGAATACGAAGGGCACGCTCGTTCTGCTGCTAATAAAGGTGACAATGGGCTTGCTTTGGAATGTGCTCAGAAAGTTACCAACTTGCGGAGTGAATTGGAAACAGGACAATCACAGCTAGATGCTTTCAATACGGCTGAGGCTACCCACCGCCGTATTGTGCAAGAAGCTAAAGAAAAAGTATCTCAGCTTGAGAATCAGGTTGACCTTGTTAAGGCCACTGAGCAAGTACAGAAAGCACAGGCTGCAACCCACAACTCTGTAGTTGGCGCGTCGTCAAAAACATCTACTGCGCTTGATTCGCTTGAACGTATCAAAGCGCGTCAGGCTGAAAAAGCGGCTCAGTTTGAGGCTCAACAAGAGCTTCACGATAGCGCTACTTCAAGCGACTTGGACAGAAAGCTTAAAGAGGCGGGCATTACCTCAAATTCCGCGTCCGCAGAAGATGAACTTGCCCGTATTCTTGGCAAGTAATCCTCCTAATTGTTAAATCAAGATCCTGCTTCTTAAGCAGGATCTTCTTCTATAAATTCAAAGGATATTTCTATGTTTTCCAAAATCGCTAAGGCGTTTAAGAGAGCATTTAACGGCAAGGAAGTGATGCCAATGGGTCCGAAGGTACCGGAAATATTGGGTTTGCGTATTGGCGGTGCACTTGAGATAGACCCGCTTATACTAAAACTGATCGAGTCTGACCTTACCATCGAAAACGCTGCTTCAACTCAGCTTATATGCTCCGTCGGTGTTGTCGATCTTGGCGATAACGTACGTTTGGTTCGCTACTACACCGATGATGAAGGTTACCTCCAGGTGCTTCAAGAAAACGTGAGTGATGATGGGGTGAGAGAGGTGAGTCTTTGGTACTTCTACGAAACCAAACCGATCGACGTCCAAACTCAGTGGGATGCTCTGATTGAAAGCGGTATCGTTACACCAAACGGGCAATATGACCTCGACGGTACCAAGTTTTCCCGGTTGTGGGACAACACGAAACCCGTCGTTGTTACTGAGAAAACCTACCATCAGAACGGTACCGTTACTGAAACTGACCAATTCATGATGCTTTACACTCGCCAGGTTTCAGATAACAGAACAGAAGAGCTGTTGATTGCAGGTGAAGAGAAGATTGTAGGCAACAGCTTAGACAGGCTGATGGTAAAAAGCACCGGTATTCAACTTAACCAAACAGATTTTAAAGTGGTGGCATAAAATGATTACACTCGCAAATGAAGAACAGGCTTTAACTCAATTTATTAACAGCATAACCAACTTTGGATTGTGTTTTGGTCTGGCGCTTGTTTTCTTCATTGTATTCAAATTCATCTATGTAATGGTTACTCCACAGGATGAATGGAAGTTGATCAAGGAAGAGAAGAACATGGCGGCCGCGGTATCGCTAGGTGGCGCTTTGGTAGGTTATACCATCGCAATTGCAAGTGCAGCAAGCAATTCGGTAGGCGTGACTGATTTCGTGATGTGGGGTGTTGTTGCACTACTGGCGCAAATTGCTGGTTTCTTCATCGTTCGTATATTTATGATGCCAAAAATTGTATCTCGCATTGAAAACAATGAGCTCCCTGCCGCTGTCGTTCTGGCCTCAGTTTCAATCTCTGTTGGCCTTCTAAACGCAGCTTGTATGACTTACTAATTCAGAGGTTGTATGACGAACGAGAATAAAAAGCGCAGAATGCGCAGCACCGGCATCAACATTGAAAGTAAGCGTAAATATTGGCGTACTTTTTCACTTACTTCGCTAGCGCTCAGTGTTGGTTCGATAGTGGTGGGCTGTGGTCAATCGACGGATGAACTGTCAATCAAGCTCTACAAGGACCTGGCAGCTTGTCAAAACGATCCACAGAATACGATTGTTGCTGAATGTGAAACCACGTATAAAGCCGCATTGCGTGAAGCAGATCGGACATCGCAGAAGTTCAGACAAGAAGCCATGTGCAAACTTGAGTACGGCGAGTGTGAAGAAATGCCGGGCAAGCTTGGTTACCGGCCAAAGATGGCTGCCTTCATGATGGCGGATGTAAAGCCTGAGCATTTCAATGAGTACAACATTTCTGACAAATACCGCAATGTATTCTACCAACCCATATTCACTTCAACATCAAGCTATAGCGACCTGTACGGCAATCTGTTTTTCGCTGATGGTAAGGTAATTGGCTCTTATTCAGATATGGACAATATCCAGTTCGAGATGAACCAGCGTTATTTGCATCCATTGGCAACCGTCCGCCTGCCACCTAAGCAAGAAATCTCTCCGGGGACAGCAAACGCCTCTGCGGGCATGAATTCGACGCTAGGCACTATAGGGTCTGCTTATATAGCATCTGAATTGCTCAAGAACAGAGATAGTGTATATAGGGAAAGAATGTATAGAGAACGTCTAAATCGTGAGAGGGAACAGCAATCTGGAACAGGTTACTACGGAGGCACAGGTATCGGCTCTTCAACTCGCTCTAAGGACGGCTTCACCCGATTCCCTGACTACAATAAACCAATCGTAACTACCAAGTCTAAAGGTGGTTTTGGCTCAACATCCTCAGCCAGATCAAGCTGGGGTGGTTAACCAGTTTTGACAGCTAATTCAGGATGACAAGAAGCATCGGGAGGTCAAAGTAATGCTACAGATCCCAACGACACCACGCCATGATTGGAAAGCACGCGCTAAAGAATTTGGTTTTGGTTTCCACACAATTGATGATGAGCCGTATTGGACGGAAGACCGTTACTATCAGTTCACTCTCAGGCAGATTGAGGAACACATCGAAGATCCGACAGAGGAAATCCACCAACTGAGCCTTCAGGCAGTAGAGCGAGTGGTTAGTAGCGACAAGTTGATGGCTAAATTCCAAATTCCAGAAACAATGTGGTCGTTGGTTCGTGAATCCTGGGAGCGCCAGGATCCGAGTCTGTATAGCCGACTCGATTTTGCCTACGATGGTAAAAATCCGGCGAAATTATTAGAATTCAACTCAGATACGCCGACCTCGATCTATGAACTTGGTTTCTTTAGTTGGCTGTGGCTGGAAGACAAAGTTGACCGTGGAGAAGTGCCACGCTCCGCGGACCAATTCAACTTATTACAAGAATTACTTGTGAATCGCTTTTATGAGCTTAAATCGTTTCTGCCATTCAACACACTTCACTTTGCATGTTGTAAGGATACAGAAGAAGACAGGGGCACGGTCGAGTACATGGCTGATTGCGCCAAAGATGCCGGCATTCACACAAAATTTGTCTACGTTGAAGATATTGGCCTGAGTGAATGCGGTAAGTTTACGGACAACAATAGTAAGATCATCGATTCTATATTCAAGCTGTACCCGTGGGAGTTCATGTTTCGCGAAGAGTATGCTCAACACCTGGCAACCGCTGGCGTTAACTGGTTTGAGCCAATGTGGAAGAGCATTACCTCGAACAAATCAATCTTACCGTTGCTCTGGGAAATGTTCCCAGGACACCCAAACCTACTTGAATCTTACTTTGCTGATGACCCGAAAGCTAAATGCTTGACGCATTACGTAATAAAGCCAATATTTAGCCGCGAAGGTTCGAACATCAGTATTCACAAAAATGGCAAGATGATTGAGAAAGTCGGAGGGCCTTATGGGGAAGAAGGTTACATCGTGCAACAATACAGCCCATTGCCAAAGTTCGGTGATAACCATGTTCTTATTGGCAGCTGGCTCATCAATGACAAAGCTGCTGGTTTATCGGTGAGGGAAGATGTTGGCCTAATCACGAAGGACACATCGTTATGTGTGCCTCATATTATTTTAGGCTGATTACAGCCCCTTATCTCAACAATTAATACAAATGAGCCTATCTCGGAGAGCATAAATAAAGTGTGGGACCGATCATCTCTACCATAGGGTAACCGGAGGAATAGATAAAAGGAACAGCGTTATGCTGTTCCCAAATTATTATATAATGTACTGGATATCAGGCAGGATTAATTGTTGTATCAATGACTTGGTAAAATGCGTTAAGGGTATCTGCAATGGTCCAGACACCCAGTATAACGTGATAACCTTGATATCCTTCTGGTAAGGTACATTTATTAATAACTTGATTTCCCGGCATTCTCTCTTGGTAATCCTCAAAACAGAAAGGTGTGCTATTAAATTGCTCTCTGGTTAAAGGCTTATTGGGATCCCAGTTTGGTTTGGTAATAAAATATTCCCAGCTTGCAGTTTTGTGTTGAATTACAATTTCCCATTTAAATTCAATATTACTGGTAGTAATAGGAATTTTTTGCCAGCGATCTTCTGTTTGAACATCCAACTCCTCAAAGTGACCAATTCCAGCGCTGGCAATATGACCATCTTCAGGACCGGTTTGTGGGAAGCCTTTTTTAGCTTCAAGAGACTGAGGTTCATATTTAACCAGCCCACAATCCGTATTTTGTTTATTTCCCTGAGCAGAACAAAGGAATGCACGACTTCCTGGACTATCAATATAACCATGAGCCCAGGCACCATTAAATAAAGCGGCAATTATTGTAGTGGCTAAAGTCATATTTCTCACTTTATGTTTATACATAATAGTGTCCTCCATTAGACAGGATGATTTATCTATGACAAATAAAGCCCCGGGACTTAATCATTCATTCTAGGTGAATATAATATGATTATCCATTTCATAAATTGATTAACAATCTAATTACATTAAGCTATTGAAGTTTTGTCTAAAATGTGCTTGTTATTATTTTTCATAATACAAAAGGATATGATTTTTTTAATTTATTTAACATAGTCCATGCTATAAGCGATCTGTGCGTTTTGATAGCATTTATTAACTTAAAAACACTTACTTATAGTTATGGTGATGTGTTTTTGGCAGTCTATTCTTATGCAGATAACCTGAATGGTAAAAACTATCGATATGGAATAATGATATAGATTAATGAAAATATTAAATCATATCGCAAAAAATATATAAAAAAGATATTAATTTATTAATGTTAAACTTTTCACTAAATTAATTCTCTCTTTTTAATTCCATCAGGATCAATTGAATTGTCAATTTCTACTCAGAAAGCTAATTCATACGCTTTCTATTGGGGAAAAGCAGTCCCTGCAACTCCAAGGGATATTATTTCAATTTTGATATATAGCAGAGGTTATAGTGAGTATTTTATATAATGCTGTTGTGGATCCTGGTGCTACACCGTATTATGGCTCCATTACTGTCAATAATTTACATTATGATACCGGATACCAGATTCATATTGATAGCTATCTAAGTTTTAACTTTCTTTCTCCGGCTTCAATATTACCAACCGATATAAATCCGTTATTCTCCGAATGGCAAGAAAAGGATATTACCACTCAAAATGTCTCTATTGATGCCAATACATTTTCTGTAACGGTAACAATAGCCTTCTCAAATTCATATGTATTTATTGATTCAAATTCAATAACCATTGGTGTCAATGGAGATCTGACAACAGATCCCAATAAATATCTTGATTCTTTTGTTTTTGCTGCAGACAGTGCACCAGAGATAAATGGCACGGTTAATATTACCTGTGCAGCATCACCTGATCCTGCATTGGATAATCTTCAACCTACTGTATTGTTTACTACCGCAGGCGGGTATTCAGTATCAGTAAATGTGGTAATGGACATAACGCAGTCAGAAAGCATCCTAGCCGGGGACTATTCGTTGAGTGCTCCAGATCTACAAAATGCAGATTTAACAGTTATAGCTCCGGTACTGGTTACTCCGACTACGATAGAAGTTATTACAGGAGAAACGACAGAAGCGTCGGTTAACTTTGGTCAAGTTGAATACTATTGCTCCATTAATTTTACCGTTGATAATATTCTGGGGCTTGAAAATGAGATATTGAACGTCACTGTATTAGATGCGATAAATGGTGACATAATTTCTAATTTTGCTACTAAAGTGAATGAAACCGTTCAATTACGCAAATTAAACAGTAGCGGAGTAGTTAATATTATTATTGACACGGTAAATCTCAATAACCAGATATACGCCTTCGATGTTCTTCCAGTGATATTACAAAATGAACTAATTGATGTTAAATACACTGCCAATTTAGTCACAATAGACAATATAGATACGACTGATTTCCCAGAATTAACAGTGACAATAGAAACCAATGATATGTTGCAAAGTGGATTATCAGTCCGATTATCATCTGAAGAGATGGATTATGAACAACAAATCCAGATTATATCAGGAAGTTCAACATGGCCAGTTGCTGTCAAGCCAGGTACCTATGCCGTTGATGCCAGTAATTTTATCGTCTCGAAAACAATTTATGTCGTTTCTGTGCCTGGCTCCATCACAATAAGCCCTGGTGACCAGAATGTGTTGAACATCAAGATCGAGAAATCTGCCAACCTGGCTGTAAAGGGTTTCCCTGACTTTCTGGCCTTTGGTGGCTGTGCAGATTTGACGCCAACCAATCTTGATGATTTTGTTGCTGCACGTGCCTCTTCGGTCTTTAAATATGCCGGTATCGATGGTGCAGGTGATCCCACTCGATTTCTCACTGATGATACTGCGGTTAAGCAAACAATAAATCTGGCACGCAGCATTGAACAAACGCTTAATGATGGGCAACCGGTATTACCGGTAATGATTTCCTACACATGCAACCTTTCCGGTGGTGATGTTAAGAGTGCATTGGCGGATGCAGATGCTCACACGCACAGCTACGCCAACTTCATTCTGGCACTGAATATTGCCAACACTTATATTGATAGCACTCATGACACACCTGCGGGATTTATTGTGAACCCTGATTTTATCGGTGGGTGTCAACAGGATGGATTGTCGGCAGATTACATCATGCCGGTACGTCAACCTTTACAAAATGCGCTCGATCATTGGAGTATCAGTGCTCAAATTCCTGACTATATTACTGATGATATTCAAGGCTATGTACAAAGTGTGAACTGGTTAGTCCATACAATAGCGCCGAACGTGGTATTCGGTTGGCAAATTAATTTGTGGGGCACCGGAAGGTCTGAATGGATATATGAAGGTGGCGATCCAATACAAATAGCCGGGGAGGTAGTGAATTATGTCAATTCTCTGGGTGTATTTGCTGAAAATAATAGCTCAAATTTCCTGGCAATTGACCGTTATGAAGCAGATGATCTCACTCAGCGTTCTTATAATAACGTTTACTGTTATGGCCCATTTGAGTGGGGTGTCTATTTCGATTTTTGCAGTGCGATAAGTGCACAATTGAAACAACCAGTCATGCCGTGGCAGATTCCAGCAAGTCGTACTCCGTTAACATCAGATTCAGTTAACGTTGATTTTGATAGTCAACATTGGGGAACCAGTGCGAACTACTTGCTTGGTGATGCTGAATTAGGCTCGGACATTGACGCGATTAATAGCATTATCCTGAACTTTGACTTCCCGCCACAAATGGCAGCAAAAGTCGGGGTAACACCCCGTGATTTATATGATTGTGCTCCATTTGATTTGACGCAACCCGCTTACCTTGATTTTGCACTACGAGGTATTTTTGCTGTTCTGCTTGGTGGAGGTTCTACTACTGGTATTGTCTCGACAATAGGTAACTCTGACTCTTGGGTCAGAGATAAACTCAACGCTTATCGTGATGATCCGGTAACGTTTAACGATACATTGGAGTGAATAACGAGTATCAACTATTTGGATGGAAATAAGTAAGGAATGGGAACAGTGTCATGCTGTTCCCATATTGGGTTGAAATTTATTTAGTGTATATTCAATTTTCCAGGCACATAATTCAACAATATTAATGTCCTTTCTGTAATATTCTGCTAATGCTTAATAACATAGAGATCTTTCGATGATATAAAACCAAGCGGGCTCAGGTAATATCCACCAATATAAGGTTTTACTAATCTGGCACCAATATAATAATAAACGGGAATTGCTGGTACATCTTCTGCCAGAATATTTTCTGCTTGCTGAAAATATTTTCGATCATTTGTTGCTTTGGCTTTATTTATCAAATCATCATAAGTTTCATTGCTATATAAGAAAGTATTATTAGAACTATTCGTCACAAAGTTATTTAAAAACGATGCAGGATTATTATAATCAGCAATCCGTGCATATCTCACCATCTCAAAATTACCTTGATGAATGACATCCAACATTGCTTTTCGTTCTTGATTCTGCAAAATAATATTTACACCCAGATTTTTTTTCCACATTGAAGTCGCGGCAATCGCAATTCTTTTATGCTCCTCTGATGTATTATAAAGAAGTTTAAATTTCAATGGGTTACCTCTATCATAACCGGCTTCATTTAATAACTGTCTGGCTTTCTCAATTCTTTCCTGCTGCGTCCATAATGCATAATTAGGTTGCTCTAAATTCATTCCTCCAGTATTGGGTGGGGTATGATTATAGGCAGGTTCTTGGCCTTGCCCTAAGACTTTATTTGCTATTATCTCTTTATCTAAAGCCAAATTTAATGCTTGTCTTACCCTGACATCATTAAAAGGTGCTTTTTTGTTATTAAAATCGTAATAATAAACTCCTAATGCGGGTGTAATGTGAACCTGATCGCCTAATTTAGTTTTTAAAGATTGAAATAAAATCGAGGGAATATTCTTAGTTATATCTATTTCTCCGGCCAGATAACGATTCACATCTGCTGTTTCTGATGCTATCGGAAGATAAGTCACTTTATTAATAACAGTATGTGCATTGTCCCAATATTGTGAATTCCTGACGCCAACGACTTTTTCATTAACTACCCATTCAGACAATTTAAATGGTCCACTACTAACAAATACATCTGAGTGAGTCCATTTATCACCATATTTTTCAACCGCCTTTTGGCTGACAGGCACCATAACAGGATAAGCCAACATCTGTAAAAAATAGGATACGGGCTGTTCTAATGTCACTTCCACCGTCAAATTGTCCAATGCTTTGACACCTAATTCATCGGTTTTCTTCTTGCCGGAAACAATATCTTTAGCATTGATTATATGCATGTTTTCAAGATAACTGCCATACTGAGACGCAATTTGAGGATCAACTAAACGTCGCCAACTAAAAACAACATCATGCGCAGTAATGGGTGAACCATCAGACCACTTTATTCCTTCTCTTAGATAAAATAACCACACTTTATTATCTTTGGTTTCCCAACGAGTTGCTAAATCAGGATTGACTTTTCCATCACTGCCTGTGCTGACTAATCCACTAAAAAAGTCATGGATAATATTAAATTCAACATCATTTTCAACTTTATGGACATCAAGAGAGACAGGTTCTGAGCCGTTATTACGAACGATATCTTGCTTAACTGCCAACATTGTATTTTCTGGAATGATTGCTGCGTGAGATAATGTTAAATTCCCAACTATAAAACCAGTGAATAAAAATATATTCTTTATTACTTTCTTCATTATTCTCTCTCCAATAATATCTCATTTTTTAAATTGATGTCGCTGATTGATCAACGTTTGGCATTGATTCTTCTGAAAATAATTCTGTCCAGATACGAAGATATATTTATTGTTATAGAATCCTCTGGTAGTCATTCAGTCGTTGGCAGGCTTATTTTATTGAATATCCTATTTGTTCTCACCATAAGTTTGAAGTGAGAGAGATAACTGCAATTGAGTATTTGTATAAAATACTTATCAGAATATCATCAATATTGTGAAATTTAATTAATAATTTCCCTTTCTCTATCTAGCAATGCTTCCTGATACTTAGAATATAGATTCTAAAAATATCCTTTCACTTTGATTTAATATAGCCTGGGAATTAGTAAATGATTTTTATTAAAGGAATATAACATACCAATAGAAAATACGAAGCACACAATTTACTGAACGCATGGGATAACTCTACTAGCCGTAAGTAAATTAGAAAAAAACACCAGTTTCGTTCCAGCATTAACGAGTTAACCCTATTTAGTAAAATTTTCCAAGAAAGTGTGAGCTAAACTACATTTATACTTGAACGCCATCAAAATTCGCCCCGTTTTTCCTGCATAACATGCATCATACTCATGAAATGCAATATGGAGGCTAATTATGAAAAATAAAAATATAAATTATGAAATCAATGAACAGGGTGATGAGTTAGTGGTCAGCCGTCGTCGTTTTGTTCAGGCCAGTGCAGCACTTATCTCTATCCCTTTTGTTTCTGCCCACACAACGGCCACAGAGGAGAAAAAAAACCAGGAATCTTTGCCAGTCAGCGTTGTTGATACCGGAGAGACAAAAGTCGTGCCAACCTGTAGTACGTTTGACTGCGGGGGAAGATGTGATATCCGTGCCCATGTTAAAGACGGGGTAGTTACCCGGATAACCACCAGACCGGATCATGAACTTGATGAAGCTATGCCTATTATGCGGGCTTGCGTTCGTGGCAAAGGCTATCGCAAATTTGTTTATAACCCTGACCGCTTAAAATATCCGATGAAACGGGTTGGCAAGCGGGGAGAGGGGAAATTTGAGCGAATCTCCTGGGATGAAGCGACAACCATTATTGCAGATAAGCTGAAACACATTACTGAAAAATATGGCCCGGCTTGCCGCTATGTCAGCGTTAATACCGCAGTTATCGGTGGTGTATCATCCGGCGATAAGATGTTGCGTCGTTTACTGAATATTACCGGTGGGCATTTACAATTTTACCATTCCGTGAGCATGGGTAATACAGCGGCAGCGACACCTTATACCTATGGTGTGGCAACTTCAGGCAGTACACTGGATACTTTGGAAGATACGCCATTGGTGATTCTTTGGGGCCATAATCCAGCTGAAACTATTTTTGGTCACACCAATCACTATTTCCAAAAAATGAAGAAAAATGGCACCAAATTTATTGTTGTCGATCCCCGTTATTCCGATTCTGCTTCCTCGCTGGCTGATCAATGGATTCCTTTGCTTCCAACAACCGATAACGCGATGATGGATGCAATGATGTATGTAATTGTCAGTGAAAATCTGCACGATAAAGAGTTTATTGATCGTTATACGATTGGTTTTGATGAAAACAATATGCCGGAGGGTATTCCTGCCAATGAATCTTTGGTTGCTTATTTAACGGGCGCGAAAGATGGCATGGTAAAAACACCCGAATGGGCTGAAAAAATCACTAAAGTGCCGGCAAATACAATTCGTCAGCTTGCCCGTGAATACGCTAGCACTAAACCCGCAGCCCTGATGCAGGGATGGGGGCCACAACGTCATATCTGTGGTGAACGTGTCGCACGTGGTTCAACAATTTTAGCCACAATAACCGGTAATGTGGGTAAAAAAGGCGGGTGGGCAGCAGGTTTCGGGGGTGTCGCGGGGAATAAATATCTGTACGGGCTCGATCTGGGTAAGAACCCGGTAAAAGAAAAAATCTCCGTTATGAATTGGGTTCAAGCCGCCGATGATGCCAGTAAAGTTACCCCGGAAGAGGGTTTGGTTAATGCTGATAAATTAAACACCAATATCCGTGTGTTATTCTCACTTGCGGGTAATTATCTTGCAAATCAAAACCCAGATATCAACCAGGCAGTCAAAATATTGGCAGATGAATCTAAAATTGAGTTCATTGTCTCCAGTGATCTTTACCTTGCACCCAGTGCCCGATATGCAGATATCTTATTACCGGAAACCAGTTTTATGGAACGCTGGAATATTGCTTATCCCTGGGGTACCGGCAGTTATTTCATTTTGTCATCAAAGCTGATTGAACCTGAATTCGAACGGCGTTCTGATTATGAATGGATACGCGAAGTTGCAGCAAAATTGGGCGTTGAACGTGAGTTCAGTGAAGGTCGTGACGAAAAAGAATGGATAGCCCATATTATGGAATCTAATCGTCAGATGATGCCGGAAGCAAATTTGCCAACTTTTGAAGAATTACAAAGTACGCATAAACATCTTTTCAAAATACCGCCCTACGTGGCTTTTGAAGACAATATTCGTGACCCGAAAAATCATCCATTCCCGACACCCTCAGGAAAAATAGAGATATTTTCTAAGCGCTTGTACGATATGCAAAATCCTGAAATCCCGGCACTGTCACATTATGTACCTGCATTTGAAGGGCCGGAGGATAAATTAACTGAGAAATATCCATTGCAATTAATTACTTGGAAAGGGAAAAACCGCTCCAATTCAACCCAATATTCAAACCCTTTGTCACAGGAGGTTCAAACTCAGAAGTTGTGGATTCACCCTCTGGATGCGCAGAAACGCAATATTGAACCGGGGGATTTGGTCCGCGTATTTAATGATCGTGGTGTTTCTATGATTACTGCTGAGATTACCCAACGTATTATTCCCGGTGTGGTGGCAATGCCAACTGGTGCATGGTGGCAACCGGATAAAAATGGTGTTGATTGGGGGGGTTGTGTCAATGTGCTGACATCATCCCGTAAAACAGCACTTGCGCACGGAAACTCTCATCTAACATTATTGGTTGAAGTAAAAAAGCATGAGTGAATTTATAGAATATTCTTCCACTTAAATCTATTTACCCCAGGGGATATAATTGAAATTGAAGTGATGTTTCATGGTGGAAAATATGTTGTTTACAACAAATCATCACCCATATTGAACCTGGTGATTATGTGAGAAAAGTGAGACATAAATTATAAAACTAAAATTATTTCACTGAAAATACTTCTTGCAATCGTTGCCGGAATAATCTCAAAAGGGGTAGTTTGTAGATTACAAGACAGTGATTGATATCTTGAACTATGTTTACAAAGTTCGTCATTAATTTTCGTGATACAACGTAATGAGGTATATCATGAATCGTATGCTAGAAGGTAAAGTTGTGATTGTCACTGGTGGGGCAAGTGGCATCGGAGCGGGAATTGCTTTGGCTGCTGCCCGTCATGGTGCAGCGGTTGTGATCATTGGTGACATTACGGACCAACCTCGTGAAGGAGGAACACCGGTGGTCCAGCGTCTTCGTTCGATGAATGTGGAAGTGATATTTCATCGGTGTGATGTCACCTCGCGCAGTGATATGGACGCGTTGGTCGATGTTTCTACGCCGTTCGGTGGTGTTGACCTGATGGCTTGCAACGCGGGAATTGCGTTATCCACTGATGGCCCACAAATTAGTCCGGACGATTTTCACAAGCTGCTTAACGTCAATCTTGATGGTGTTCTATTCGGTGCACAAGCTGCGGCGGAGCAAATGATGAAACTGGGCAAACGTGGAAGTATCGTGGCAACATCAAGTATGGGCTCCATTAGGGCGAATCAACTCACGACGGCTTATTCCACCAGCAAAGCGGGCGTAAATATGATGGTAGCTGCGTTGGCCGATGCCTTTGGGCCAGCGGGCATTCGCATCAATGCGGTATGTCCAGGGTTGATCAATACAGCGCTTTCGCTCTCTTCGCCTAAAGCCGCCAAAATGTTTGATGCATTGTGTAAACGGATGCCACTCCGGCGCTTGGGTGAGCCGGAAGAGGTAGGAAATGCAGTGGTGTGGTTAGGATCGGATCTTGCGTCGTTCGTAACGGGTGTGTCGCTACTTGTCGATGGTGGGCAAACAGTGGTGCTGTGATCGTTTATTGTCTCAGGCTTTTGTGTCAGAAGAGCTGAAGATCTGCGCCAGTCTCACTAATTGAGCAATTTCATCATTGGACGCGCCATTTCTGAGAATATCCAATACTGTTGTAGATCCGTCTATACTGATATCAAGCTCAAATGTATTGATTTTACGGATGAAAAAATGGCATTTCCTGACGTCACTTATTTTCCCTATATTAGCCAATATTTCCGGAACGCCTTTTAAATACCCTTTATTACTGGTTTTTTTGTTTACCGAAAACTGGAAAACAGGGTACAAGTTTTCAATTCCCCAGTTGAGTACAATGAGTTTATGATTCTCACCATATTTATTTACTGTCGGACGGGTTATGCCTAATATGTCAGCCACCTTGCTGGACTTGTAAACGCCGCCGAATTCCCCAAGACAAGCAAGAAAAGCGTTCCTGCTTTCGATAAACTCTTCATGTTTTTTCTTTTCCGGAGTGACCGTTTCCACTATTTTAATATAATTGACCCGTCCTTTGATTTCCGCCCAAAACTCATCATCAGGAAGAGTCAATAATAGAGGAATACTATCCGGATCTTTTCTTCTAAGCACATCAATAAAATGACCGGCAAGGTTGATGACACGTGTTTTGATAAGTTCAGATTGGTTAAACCCATTTGTCGGTTTTATTACCCGGTTATTGGATTCTTCGGCTGTTGTCTCCATTTGTACCTCAATGGTATTTTTCAATTTTAAGAATCCAGCATACATGAAGTTGTAAAATGTGGAAGTTTTGTCGCCGATTTCTTTTATATGAACCTCAATACCTCTTTTTGATATCAATGATGTACTAATACTCGTGAGAAAAAACGAACAGATAACCGACAATGATGTTGGTAATGACTTATTCTGAGTTGTTCACATATTTGTCATGTAACAGTTTTCTGTTATGGTCATGGTTTAATGGGTTTTTTGTTCTACGGCACTTCAAATCCCACTTATCATATTAAACGAAATCCATAAAAAGGATCGTCAGAAGAAATAAGAGGTATGTATGCACAGCCAAATCAATTCATTACCCCAATATATGTTAGCGATCAGCATTGTTAAGCCTGGCGGCCCGGAAAAATTGCATCTGGTTCAGACGCCATTACCACGATTAGAAAAAGGCTACTTGCTCGTTAAAGTGGCTGCGGCGGGTGTTAACCGGCCTGATATATTTCAGCGAATAGGTTCTTATCCACCACCACCTGATGCCTCTCCATTACCTGGGTTAGAGATTGCAGGCGAAGTTGTTGCCAAAAGTGAAGGTTGTGAACGCTGGAATATTGGCGATAAAGTTTGTGCTCTTGTTGCCGGCGGTGGTTATGCTGAATATTGTCTGGTACATGATTCCATTGCTTTACCCATATATGGGTTGGATTTTGTCCAGGCGGCGGCGTTGCCGGAAAACTTTTTTACGGTCTGGGCTAATGTTTTCCAGACTGGCAAGTTGAAACAGGGAGAAAGTTTGCTGATTCATGGTGGGACTTCCGGAATAGGGAGTGTCACTATTATGTTAGCAAAAGCCTTCGGTGCCAAAGTGATTACCACCGTCGGCTCGGATGAGAAGGCTAAAGTTGCACACAGCTTAGGCGCTGACTTTGTTATTAATTATCGAAAAGAAGATTTTGTTGATCGGGTATTAAAAATAACGGGTAATCACGGCGTTGATATGGTTGTTGATTTAATCGGTGGTGATTATGTCAATAAAAACTATAAAGTTGCTGCTAAGTTCGGGCGAATTATTCAGATTGGTATGATGAAAGGGAATCCTGAAAACCTTAACCTGATGTCTTTAATGCAAAAGCGTCTGATTCATACGGGTTCTACATTACGTTCACGCAGTGTGGAGGAAAAAGCAGAGATAGCCAGGGAATTGGAAGAATATGTCTGGCCACTGCTGAAATCAGGAAAAGTCAGCCCATTAATTTGTAAAGTATTTGATTTGAAAGATGCCGCTGATGCACACCGTATGATGGAAGCCGGTGATGTTATCGGCAAAGTGATGCTGGTAAATGTATCGTCTTGACAGTAATTCTTCTTAAATCAGGGCTATTTTCAACGGGTAGCCCTGCATTTTGTCTATTAACAGCTTCATGTTAGAAAAAATCCTTATGATTAATAAGCTTAATATCTAATAAGCTATTATTTCCCTCTGTTTTCTGATTGGTTTTTATCCGTTATTTGTCCTCGCGCACAAAATCAGAATTTATATTTAACATTATTATTAATATTTTAACAAATATGGACTATATCTATTAACAAATGATTGGTTATAGATATGTTAATGACTAATCAATTTCACCTGATAGGTTTTTTTTAATGTTTGGATTGCTAAGGTATGACCAGCTTTTGGTAAGTCAGGTGGCATAAAAGTTTCTGTCTGCTTATCAGAGAATGATAGCGGTTTCATTAACAAATAAAGAAAATCTAAATCTCTCTGTTGCTGGCAGTCGTTTTTGTCAGTTTGAAAAGGGTATGTGATTATGACTAAGCAGTTTACTTCGCACTTAAACATTGATGCGTTGTTTTTAGGCCCTAAATCAGAAAATGCGGTTTTTTTTAGAGAAATGATGGAATATGCCGTAAGTGAGCATATGCACTGGCGTTCTGATTTTCATCCGGAAGATCCCGCCTTAGTAACTTCAGTAGATCGTTATGAACCTGATTACAGAGAAACCCTTTATAGAACGGAGGGGATTCTGAACCAGCTATCTGCAAAATTGAAAAACACTTCTGTTCCTTGGTTTTCTCCCCGCTATATGGGGCATATCAATGCTGATACTTTAATGGTTTCTAATCTCGCCTATGTCATGGCGATGATGTACAACCCAAACAATTGTGCTCATGAGTCATCCCCGACAACAACTGAGCTGGAAATTGAAGCAGGGCTGGATTTGTGCCGGATGTTTGGCTATGACACCCGCCGGGCCTGGGGGCACATCACCTCCGGTGGAACCGTTGCCAACTATGAAGGGTTATGGGTTGCGCGTAATTTAAAAACTATGCCATTCGCCATTGCAAAACACCCGCAATCTTGTGATCTGGTCGAAAATAAATCAGAACAACAACTGTTGAATATGTCGTCATCAGATATTCTAGATCTGACTGATGAATTAAAACGGCGTGGTATTTTCGAAGAAGTTCGTGAACTTTCTTGCCGTGGTATCGGGATAAAGCAAGGAATGCTTGGCAAAGTTCTAGTTCCGCAGTCGAAGCATTATTCATGGATGAAAGCGATGGATGTTCTGGGGATAGGTCAAGAACACATTGTTTCACTGCCGGTAGATGAAAACTATCGTACTGATGTTGAAAAAATGCGTGAAATCACATTCAGCCTGATAGAGCAGGGCGAACCGATTTTGGCTATGGTGAGCGTCGTTGGAACCACTGAGGTCGGTGCCATTGATCGGGTTGATGAAGTTATTGCGTTACGCAAAGAGTGCGAAGAGCGTTATAGCGTCTCATTTTATTTGCATATTGATGCTGCTTATGCGGGGTATGCCAGCGCAATGTTTCTTAACGAGCAGGGTGAGTTTATGGAATATGATGAGCTTATCTGCCGTTATCGTGAATTAGACATTATTCCTGAGGATATTATTTGGCCTAAGCCTGAACTTTATCAAAGTCTTAGGGCAATGTGTCAGGCTGATTCGATTACTGTAGACCCGCATAAAGTTGGATTTATTCAATATGCAGCCGGTGCGGTATGTATGAAAGATAAACGTATTGTTGACCTGATTTCCTACCGTGCTGCTTATGTGTTTGAAGACGTTAAGGCGCAATCGGAACAATCTGTTAACCGGCATGTGGTGCTCGGTGCTTCTATTATGGAAGGTTCAAAAGCCGGGGCTAGCGCAGCCGCAATTTGGGCTGCACACCGATTGGTTCCACTGAATATCAGCGGCTATGGAAAAGTGATTGCTTCGGGCATTGTGGCAGCCAATTGGATGATTAAGAAACTTTTGATGGCAGAGCCCCTTGTTGTTGGTAAACGCTGTTTTGAGATTCATGCCATGCCGTATCCTGATTTCCATATGGTCAATTTTACTTTTAAAGAGCAAGGCAATGATAACCTGGCACATCACAACCGGCTTAATAAACGTATGTATGAGCTTTGTTCGTATGCCTCTGGTCGTACTTACACTAATGATTTTCTGACCTCTTCCACCTCTCTTGGTTATGGAGAATATGGTGATACTCCCTGGCATTATGTTGAAAGCTGTGGTTTCAGCCGTGAAGAATGGGAGAAAGTTCACTGCCTGTATCTGTTACGTGCCGCAGTCATGACCCATTGTTTGCGTAATACTGATGATTTTGACGAGTATTGGGAACGGCTCCAGAAGATTTTTATTAAAAAACTGACTCAGATAGTTGATGAACAAGAAAAAAAGAAAGACGCCTGATTTTCTATTATTAAACATTTGCTGTTTATTTGAAGGGAAAAAATATGAAAAACCGTACTCTTGGAAGTACCTTTATCATCGCAGGGACTACGATCGGTGCTGGAATGCTGGCCATGCCATTGGCAACCGCCGGTGTAGGATTTGGTATAAGTTTTATCATGCTGGTTGGGTTGTGGATTTTGATGAGTTATACCGCATTATTGATGGTTGAAGTGTATCAGTATGAGTCTCCTGATACGGGGTTGGGAACGCTGGCACAACGTTATCTTGGTAGTAGCGGTAAAATATTAGCCGGTTTCAGCATGATGTTTCTGATGTATGCGCTGACATCTGCATATATCAGTGGTGCAGGGGAATTACTGACAACCAATATCAATAAATGGTTTGATTTATCCTTGCCAGCTTCAATCGGTGTTGCGTTGTTTACTGTGATTGGCGGTGGGGTTGTTTGCATTGGCACCAGTTCAGTAGATATGGTTAACCGGGTACTTTTCAGCGCAAAAATTATTTTCCTAATATTGATGTTAGGGCTGATGATGCCGCATGTTCAGCATGCCAACTTATTGACTATGCCATTAGAACAAGCATTAGTCTTATCCTCAATTCCTGTGATTTTCACCTCGTTTGGTTTTCACGGCAGTATTCCCAGCATTGTAAAATATATGGATGGAGATATACGTAAATTACGCTGGGTGTTTATTATCGGTAGCGCAATTCCGCTGCTTGCTTATATTTTCTGGCAATTGGCAACGTTGGGCAGTATCAACTCCGTCACGTTTGTTGGTATTTTAGCTGAAAACTCAGGGCTGAATGGCTTATTACACAGTATTCGTGAAGTTGTTGCTTCACCGAAAACGGAGCTTTCAGTACAAATGTTTGCCAATTTAGCGCTCGCCACCTCATTTCTTGGTGTTGCACTTGGTCTGTTTGATTTTCTGGGTGATCTGTTTAAGCGTAAAAGTAATATAACAGGGCGTATGCAGACTGGGTTGCTGACTTTCGTTCCCCCATTGGTTTTCGCTCTGTTTTATCCAAAAGGTTTTGTGATGGCTTTGGGATATGCCGCTGTTGCTTTATCCATTTTGGCGCTGGTATTACCCAGCCTGCTGGCATTTAGATCCCGCCAGCATAATGAACGCCGGTATCGGGTATTAGGTGGTAAACCAGTATTGGCGCTGGTATTTTTCTGTGGTGTTGCTGTGATAGCAATTCAGATCGCGCTTGTGAGTGGGGTGCTGCCGAAAGTGGGATGAACATGCTGTTTTGAAGATAAGTTCTTTTTTGACCCAGAATGTATTCTCTGACAGACTGCCATATGAATTATTTGTATGGCAGGCTTATTAGTGGGGGCAGTTATGAATCATACACGTTACGAAACTGATGTAGTCGCCTGGGCAAATGAGCAGGCGGCATTATTGCGTGCCGGTAAATTTTCTGAGATTGACATAGTCAACATTGCTGAGGAGATCGAAGACGTGGGTAAGAGTGAGCAGCGTGAATTGGCTAGCCGCATGGGAGTATTAATTGCTCATTTACTGAAATGGAAATATCAGCCAAGTTATAGAGGAACAAATTGGGAAAGAACAATTAAAGCGCAAAGAAAAGAAATTCTTTATGGCTTAAAAGAATCACCCAGTTTAAAGACGAAATTAAGCGATTCAGATTGGATTGATGTTGTTTGGTCGAAAGCCGTCGCATCAGCAATGAATGAAACGGGGTTGGATGTGTTTCCTGATGTATGTATTTGGAGTATTTCCCAAATCCTGTCTTCTGAGTTTTACCCTGATTAAGATTTGTGACGCTGAAAGCAAGATAAGCATTTTAAAAACAAAAAAGAAAAATTAAAAGTTATGATAGCGATCAGTATTTGACCTTACGAAAAAAGAATGTTGATTATAAGGAGTTGGATCATGGCGAAAGAACTATTTACTGCCACAGCGAAATCTGTAGCTGGATTGAAAGTTGAATGTACATCAAGAGATTTCTCCTTTTATTTAGATGAACCGCGTAATTTAGGTGGCACTGACCAGGGGATGAATCCTGTTGAGGCTCTGCTCTGTTCCCTGGGAGCCTGCAAATGTATCGTAGCAAAAGCTTTTGCTAAACTGCATAAAATTAATTTAATTGATATTCACATTGATCTGGAAGGCGAGCTTGATACTGATGGTTTCACTGGTAGAAATAAACAAGCGAAATTAGGTTTTTCTAAAATAGTAACAAAATTTTATATAAAAGCCGATAATAGTGAGGAAGAAATTCACGCCTTTGTTGATTTTATTAATAAAACTTGCCCGGTTCATGACACTATTGAAAATACGCCAAGTTTCGCCACTGAAATATATTGCGAATAATAGGCGTCGTGTTTAAATAATTACACAAAGAAAAGATTGTTTAAGTTAATTTAAAAATCCTCTACTATAAAGTGGAGGATTTTTTAACTCTTTATCCTGTTGGCAATAATGTGACAATTAATTACTATTGTTTAATAATGTAAACCGTAGTTATATTACAACTTACATTCTCTATGCCAACTTTAATATTTAAACCCTGTGCATAAGCTTGGCTTAATAGTTTATTAACGTTTTCAGAGCTTGATCCTGACCAAATATAACCTGGTCTTCCACAATTACCGACTAAATTTCCGCTGAAGGTATAAAGATAATGTGCAGGATTGTCCCAATCAGCTTTCATTTCTGCAACTTTGACAACGCCACTGTTCGTTTCCGCTGAGAATGCGGGGGCACTAATCATACCAATAAAAATAAATAGCATAGATATCAATTTTTTCATACTCAACTCCTGGTTAATAATAAAGAAAATTTGGTGTTTTGAAGTGTAGAGTATGCGAATAATCTTTGCACCAATTTACTGCCAATATAAAAGATATTTGTTTTAACAAATAATATAAGAATGCTTTTTTGTTGACTTTATTGAAATTAACTAATAACCCACTCTTTTTTAGAATAGAGGGGGTTATTATAGAGCAGGGGCGCTAATTATGCCAATACAGATAAATAGCATGGATACATACTACGCTGTGCAGTAATAGAAAAATCAAGATTCTTATTTGTAATTCCTAAAACTTAGCAGGCCGTAATATTAATCTAATAAAAAATATCCCATAGATTTATAATATTTTGGTGGAACATAAAGATCATAGCCATTTTCTTTACAAAATAATCTTAACTCCATAACTGATCCAACAGAAAGTTTCTCATAGATATCTTCGAAATATTTTTCCACAGTACGGCATGAAATACCCATTTTGACCGATATATCTTTATTACTGAGACCACAACAAAACAGGAAAATAACCACCCATTCTTTCTCTTTCAATATATCGTTTGGTGGCTTAAATTTAACAGGGGAAAATATATGATGTTTAATATAATGAGCCATTGCAAAATATTCTATTTCTCTGGCATGAGAAACCACACCAATACATTGATTATTTTCATCCATTAATGGGAATTTGTTATAAAAATAAGATCTAAATTGTTTACCTTTCCCCTTTGGGTAAATCCCTATAGCTGATATTCTCTGCATATGCTTTAAGACCTGACTGTCGTGTTCTTCAAACAAGTGGGCAAAATGACTAAATGGCGTCAGCAATTCTTTTTCAGAATACCCGATAATATCAAGGTTTTTAGGGAGTTTATTAACTTTAATAAATGCCTCATTTCCATAAATTAAACGGAACTCTGTATCTTTTACAAACCACAGTTCAGAACTTCTATCCCACATATTTGTTAGCTGACGAGTAATCAAAGGAAAATTTTTGCATCTCGGTTGATTCATATATAGGTAGTCCCCTTAAGGCGTTATCTTTCATTAGTTCTGACCGGCATAATACGATGGGGGATTGATATCCCCCGAACCGGATTTACGATAGCGTTCTACAATCGGAGCCCAAAGGAATTTGAACGCCCAGAGTTGCATCAACAGATAAAGCAGCCCTATTATTGCGTCATAGTGCAACGCTCACATCCAACCCAACATTCAAGCCCTTACTTATCATATTGAGTGTATTTGGCCCTACTTGGAAACTGGAGACTCGGTATTTTTTGTCACCCAGATTTTCGCCGTAAAGTTTTATGTTAACGCCATGTGTCATTTCTAAACTGAGTGAAGCGTCGTAGAGGGTATACCCCCCTTGTTCAAGGGTATTTGCTGCATCAAAGTAGCTTTTTGAATAGTAACGAGCACCGGCACTGAAATAGAGGTTACCCGGTAACAGTGTTTGATCAATCAGATAGTCGAAACCTGCATTTAGCATGACATCTGGTGCATAAGGCAGACGTTTGTTGTCATAACTTACACCCGTTTCTGTATCGGTCGTGTGAGTGAAATTTGATTTACTGACACTGCCACCAAGAGAAAGTTTAATCCCCTGCATTGGTTTTATCTGACTATTCAGCTCAATGCCTTTGCTTTCCGCTTTGCCAGCATTGCGAATAGATTGCATAGCGACGGGTCCAACATAGATCTGTTTGTCTTTTGAACGGATATAGTAAACAGCGCTATCTAACGTCATGACGTTATCAAAGAACGATGTATGCCAGCCAAACTCATAATTATCTGAAGTTTCAGTATTGTAGGACTTTCTATCGTTGGCGGAGGAGACAATATTATTGAATCCACCGGGTTTGTATCCTTTAGTGGCAGAGAGATAGAAACGGGTATCTGGCGTCAATTGCCAGCCCAAGGCTGCCTTAGGAGTGAATTCATTGCTGGAGACCTGGTTATCAAAAGCTTCGACCGCCATCATGCCAGCACGGCCTGAATAGTCTATCTGCGATTTTTCATGTGATAAACGACCGCCAAGGGTAAGATCCCATTGAGAAGCAACCGGTAATTTAACTTCACCAAACAGTGCCAGCGATCTTCCTTTTATTGTGTTAAAGGCATCACCATAGTAACCGGGATAGCTGCTGGTATGATGTTTATTACTTTCATCTGAAAACCAACCACCGAGCACGCTGGTAACTCCATTTGAAAAGTCGGAGTTTAAACGCAGTTCCTGGGTTGTGGCGTGATGTTTCTCTTTCCATTTACCACCGATGAAATCACGGTAAATGTCGCGATCTTGATAAGAAGTCACACTGGTCAATGTGCTGCTGCCGAAATTGTATTCAGCCTTAAGCGCATAACTGTCAACCTGTCGTGTCAGATCAGGAATAGGGCCATCATATTTCTTCTGACGAAATTGCTCGTCAGTTAAATAAATCTCTTCATGGGAATGAAGATCTTCATGGGCAAAGCTAAACTCAGCGCTGAAAGGAGAATCTTCTGGTGCAAATGTCAGTTGCCCTTTACCGAGCCAGGTTTTGCTGGAGTCGATATTTTTACCACCATGATTTAATGCATCAATTTGTCCGGGTTCTTTCACCCAGCGCAAGGAGGTACTTCCATAAAGGAGATCTTCAATAAGTGGAATTGAACCACTGAAAGAGCCTCCTTGTTTCAGCTTAGAGTAATTACCGGAGAGGTTAAGCCAGGGACCTGCTTTCGGTGAGCGGGTAATAATATTGATAACACCGGCTTGCGCATTTCCGCCGTATAAAGTGCCTTGAGGACCGCGTAATAATTCTACACGTTCTACGTTGATCAACTCTTGTGTTAAAAACTGGTGATCTTGAGGAACACCATCAACATAAATACGAATAGAAGGTGAGTAGAAATCTGGTGAACTGATGCCCCGAATGGTTGTTGCTGAATAGGTTCGGTTACCGTGTGAACGGATTTGTAATCCAGGGAAAGCACGCTCAAGATCTTGTACCTGGGTGATCCCCGTGTGTTCAAGTTCCTCGCCAGTTTTGACCAGAACGCTCCCGTCAATTTTATTTAATGCTTCTTCGCGCTTATTGGCCGTCACAACCAAAGCATCTTCTGTCGTTACAGGTGAATTTTCAGCCCATACCACAGGTGAAATCAGACAACATAAGACAGACGCCTTAGTATATTTTCTTTTCATATGGATACTCTTTGTGCTCTCTATACCTGTGTTTTATAAAATTAAGTGTGGAAAAAATCTGAAAGGAGACTATATGGAGTCGTAGGACAAGGCTAGCGGGATAGGGACAAAAATAGCGCATTACGTACTATTGTAACTATTATCATTAATGATGGCTAACGTGTAGTTAGAAATCTGCTTTCAAGTGTTTACCTTCTTGAGTTGGAAAGATGGATGTTGGAAACCCATGCTTACAGAGCGTGGTATTAAATTATAAATAAAAATATAATAGTATTTTTGAGGCACTTGGCACTAATTTGACAGGGGAGCTCAAGCTCATGGATACGATTTATAGCAGAAAATTGAAAATTTTCACTGCTGGTCATTGTATGAATTCACATGAGGAGGAAAATGAAGCAAATTCACCGTTTCAAACAGAAGAATTATCTGACGGAATTCATATAAACCGAATTCATTTTGAGATTAAGCAAGATATTATAGAATACTGTGAGGGACCACCGACCGTATCAATCGCTTTTGTTCTAAGCGGGAAAGGCAAGATGGCGATTGAAAATGGCGATGTTTTAGATATAAATTCAGGAACGATGCTGTTTTTCTATTCTCCTAAGATAACGCGTGGCATGAATTTCTTTGGTTGTGGAGAATGGCATATTCTCGATATTCGTTTTTCATTGAGCGAAATTGCAGCTCAGGAGTTACCGTCTTTCACTCAATTGGCTGCTGGTTTTGAGAAAAACGGCAGTTACAGTGATGTATTGATGATGGCATGCCCTATCTACCCACCATTTATGCAGATAGTCCATCAAATAGAAGAGTGTCAATTAAAGGGTAGTATAAGGAAGATTTATTTAAAGGCGAAAGCATTAGAGATACTCGCTTGTGTAGCGGCTCAAATTTATGATTGTCAATATGATGTGATCAACAGCTTGCAGCGCCGCGCCGTTTACAATGCAATAAAAATAATTAACAGTGATTATCATTATCCCTGGACGATAAAATCGCTATCAAAAGCGGTTGGTTTAAATGAACGGAAATTAAAAGAGGGATTTCGTGCTGTTGTTTTTTGTACTTTTCATCAATATCTGGAAAATGTCCGTATGACGACCGCAGAAGGTTTATTAAAAAAAGGGATGAGTGTCACTGATGTTTCTACCGCCGTGGGTTACGCCAGCCCAAGTCATTTTTCTAAACGCTTCCGGCAACATTACTTGATCAACCCTAAAGCATGGCAGGTGAAATATGCGGTGGTTCATACACCATTTACCGAACATATGGCAGCGGAAATTAAGTAAAAACGCCTGTTTTGCCAAAAGGTGGCCATTCTTCATGGCCACATTATGGATAGGGATATCGCACGATTTTTGTGTTATGCCAATATTATATTGTCTGCGAACAGGCTATCCATACTTACTCCAACCAAAGTGACTGAGTTTTGTCCAAAGGTAAACACCACATTATTGTCCACCATCTTAGCGTGATCCAGATAACTATTTTTTTCGTCACTGCTGCCTTCTGTGCCCAGAAATACCAGTTTGTCGGTTTTATTGTAGCCGTAAACAATATCTTGTCCAAAATCGCCGCTGAACAAGAAAGTATTGTTGTTACCCTGACTTTTCAGTACATCGTTACCCTCACCGCCGACAAAGACATTGTTGTTGCCGAAGCCAATCAGAGTATCGTCACCATCCAGACCGAACAACCAGGAGCCGGAGGTTTTGGAAGTGAGGGTATCATTCCCATCATTACCAGTTACCGAATTGGCATACTGCTTCACCCCTTGGTTGGAATACAAACCGTCGGCTCTGACCTGCGAATTTACTTCTTTGGTTAGAAACAGCCAGGTACTTTCCTTGCTTCTTATCGTGGAGATATCTGTGGCGATAGTGATATCACCGTGTGCATCGCGCAGATACAATGTACCCGCCTTGTCATAGGCTATTTCTGCACCTTTTAACGACTTCTGCAAGTCAATGGTATTGTGGCCTTTCCCACCGGCAATAATGTTAAATCCACCGTCATCGCGGAATATATCATTACCGTCGAGACCGTCCAGATAATCGTTTCCTTTGCCACCTTTAATCAGATCATTGCTGTTGGTACCGATAATGAAAGTACTGCCAGTATGTTTCTCTGCGTTCCGGTTTAAATCTTCCACCCAGGTATTGCCACGAGTGACGTTGGAAAGATTGCTGACAACAATCGTGGAGTCTTTGTGGGTCAGATCGTAGAACGTTGAATCCATAACCCGTTGCATACCACTCTGATAGAAAGGTGTGACATGCGAAACCCAGGTTGACAGGTTGGCAATAGAGAAGGGAAGCAGATTCCACGCGGTTGATGCGTAGTGATCGTTAAAGTTAACAATATTATTTGTCGTTGAATCCTTTGGAGCATCGTGCACGCCCACTGACGCCGCAGTAGTACTGGTGCCAGTCAGTACACGAAATACCGGGTCATTCTCATATCCCACGTTCAGCACCTTGTTACCTTTCTCATACTGCGATGGCGAGGCGAAGGTTATATAATTCGACTGGGAGTAAAACCCACCCCATTTTGTCTCGCTGGACTCCGCCATGCTATTTGCCGCTAACCCCCCCAAACTATGGCCGCTGACCAGGACATCGCTCCCAGTCAGACCGTGAGCTTTGGCGTAGTTGGCTACATGATCTAACAGTCGGCCGAAAGCGTTTGGCGTATAGTTATTTGAATATTCTGCTTTCCCTAAACCTACCAACACATTATTAATAATGTCGCCGAACGTATCGGTGAGTATTGATTCCCGAGGGCCGCTGGTGCCACGAAATGCAATACCGATTGAAGTCAGGTTACCATCAGCGTCATATTTCCCCATCACCTCTGCCTGGGCAGTGGAATGACTTGATTTTTCGCCATAAAAAGTCCCTCGGGCATCCATTTTACCCTTATAGCCCAACTCATCAGCGCTGATAGTAAACCATCCCACTTCGTTTAGTTTATCCCGTGCCTGTTTTTCCGCATCTGGGTTCCAGGGCAATTTAGTCGAGACGCCCTGTGAGGTCGTACTACCAATAAGTGCAGTCACCAGCGTTAATGGTATTCCCAAACCATAACCATAGTTGTAATACCCTTCGGCAAATCCGCTGCCCAGATTATGGTAAGCATACCCGGAGATAGTCTTAGCGTCAGAAAATAACTCTTTAGAAGTTGTGTCATCAAAATCTTTATACTGAAAAACACCCATGATGCATATCCTTGTAAGGTTAAAATAAGGTTAAAAGAGTGTTCTAAAAATATTAACGAACTAGATAAGTATAGATCTATTCGGAGATTTTAAAGAGTAACCATCTGTTAATTTATAAATTAGTGAGCCATCATGAAAATTTAACATTTTCGCAATATATGAATTGCGAAATCACTGTTAATATGCTAATGGTTGCACAAATGAGTGAGAATAAACGTTCTGACATTTTTATCATCAGTGACTAAAAGATAGATAGTGAATAGTCCACGCCATTATAAATAGAGATCTATTAATTCCATTCAATACATATAACAAAAGTGTGGATATGTGAATTCTGGTGAAAAAAATCTATCGCTGACTCACTCAATTTGTTTAAGTAAAGAAATGATTATTAGGAATATAAAATAAATCCGTTGAATTGGATAGCATTAGTGTTATTAATTTAATAAATAATTTCTTAAAAAATATATTTATATAATTAATTTTAGTATTTTTTTATCGATCTTTTATCTAAATTTTTATAAAAACATTACAACATGATTATTATGTATTTATTTTAAATGAAATTTATTTGTGAAAAAACAATTGGTTTTTTAGTGTTTAATAAGTTAATTATGTATAATTTCATTATATATCAATTAGTTAATTAAATTATTTAAATAAAAATCAACTGAAATGGGTATTGTTATTAAATTTAAGATCGGTAGATTCACATAATAAGTGCAACATCGTTAATCTGGAAGTAAACATGTTCGTATTCCCTTAAATAATTCATTCGGTGTTTTCCCACCCCGTGTTTTCCGGGGGCGATTATTTAATCGGTTTACCA
>NZ_PUJV01000033.1:0-32760 GCF_011189495.1 Photorhabdus stackebrandtii | reverse complement strand
TCAGCTAACACTTCCCCTTGCCGGGTGTGTAGAGGACTTTCACCTCCAAGTCGTCGGTTAACCACCACGGTTAACTAACAGCGCCAATCAAGGCGCTACGCGCCATGCTCGGCGCACCATAAAAAAAGACAGGGATTTCTCCCTGCCCTCCAACTTATGCAGCCTTTGATTGTAAAAATTTTCTCATACGTTCGATGCGTCGCCGGAACGCCAGACGCTCGCGCCAGCCATTGATATAAAAGGCAGGAGTATATCTGACTTGGTTAAACTGCATCGTCAGTGCGTTACCGGTGACGATCTCGGCGGGGATACCCAGCAAACTAAGCTGAATAAACGCCATATTAGCAGCAACCGGATCAATGTCTATACAGTTAACATACAGCTGTTGTGATGGATTATACCCCGCCTCAAGCATGCATTCAGCAAAGGCAATAACCATCCCCGCCGCACCACAGGTGGGCTCACTAAGTTCGAGCCAGCCTTGTTTTTTGATAATGTCGTCAATGTCGCCTGACAACATTCTTGCTATAAGCGACTGCAAATGATAGGGGGTGAAGAATTGCCCCATATCACTAGAACCCAGCTCAAGCTCCATGAATATAGCCCCCAGAAAATCGTGAAACTGGCCATTAAGGGCAACAACCATCAACGAAAACAACTTTTTCAGGTTTTCGAGATCAGCAGCGTTATAGCGATCGCAAATTCTCCGGCTGTTCTCAATGTTTTCTGGCGTTCTGATTCGTGCCATATCCAGCTCGCTCGCAGCAAGCGTAATAAAATCACTGAACACCATCCAGCGCCCCAAATGGCGCGCCGTATAACGAAATGTGCTGATAAACTGCTTACGCGCCACATCCGGCGTAACAATAAGTGGAATCGTTTTTTCTGACATTAAAAAAAACCTCGATCCGGTGAATGCCGCCACGTCAAGAGCAGCAGAATTAAATCAGGCATAAGCCCGTTTCATTTCCAGAGCACGCAGAACGTGCCACCACTTATTGGCACACAAGGCGGGAACCATGACGCACTTATGCGCTTTTTTCTTTACATGCTGCGCACTTGGCGCAATAATCGAAACTTCAAAAGTCATGGCTCATTCTCCATGTGAGTTATTGACAGCCGGTTCCACTTCCTAGGGCATCACCGGCAAAGAGAGCAGGCGAAAGCCTGCTTTTTTACATCTTGGTGTTACCTTCCTGCTTCATTGCCTCCTTAACACGCTCAACGATCTGCACGTGGCTCAGGTAGCTGTAATCACGCATACGGAAGTAGCGTGCCCCAATGCGGGTGAAAATCTCGGTCACATTCCCGCAATACATTTCCTCCATCATGAAGGTTTCAGTGTCCTGTCCGTCGCTCTGCCAATTCATCGGGTACATACGTCCGAAAGCTTCGTGAAACACCGTCACGTCGATTTCTTCAGGTACCGCAACTGCGGCTTTTTCACGCGCCAACCAGTACTCGTGTTCTGTCTCAGCATCCCAACTCATGCGCTGCTCTGCGGGGGCAGAAACCATCATCTGATACATCATTTTTCTCCTGTGAAGCCTCTGGCTTCTTTCTGGTGTCATTCCCTTCCGGTTGTACCGGCTTCGGGGCGTTTTCGTGGGAAGACGTTAAGCGACAGGAGCGGCGGGAAAGTCCACAGGGGGCGCATTAATTTTTTGGCTGAACTCGTGAGGACAAAAAATTCATGCGACCAGCGCCTAGCGCGGCCTGTTGACTTTTCTGTCCCCTGACGCAGGCTGACCCGCGAAAAGGAACCGTAGCCGGAATGGTAGATAGGGATGACTCCGGAAAAAGCCAGATTTATCTGGCTGCCTCAGCGCCCGACAGCATGCTGTCGGGCAGTGAAAGCGGCGGGGCCGACAGGCCACTGCAAGCGTGCCTTTGATTCAGGCATCGGTTGGCGCCCGTATGGGCGGAAACACGCCACGCGTGGTTCCGTAAAACCTGGCTGTCCCCAGGGGGCAGACATGGTTGTCGCCAGGCGACGACCCGACCGTAGGGCGGGGAGCCGAAGGGGCCCCCGGGTGGTAACATTTGAAAACTTTAAATATAATTAAAGTGTCATTTTGTCACTTTTAATAGGTTTAAATGTCAGGATTCGAACTCAGACTCTGGCGAAGAGGATTTGGCTGGGATCAGGAAAGAGCTGCTGAAGAATTGGGCGTCAGTCTCAGAACCTACAAACGTTATGAAGGCCGAAAACAAATCGAAAAACTGGTCGAACTGGCAGCAGAAGCGTTAACCAGACGATACAGCTGAACAATGGCGAAAGGAAAAGAGCTGCCAGCATAAGCTGGCAGCTCCTTACACCGTACCTGCCATCAACTCTATCTAGCCAAAAGTGGTTCAATCTTCGCGTTCTTTTTCCTTTTCATATTGTGCATAGTCCAACTGCTCAACGACATAATCAGCAGCGCGATATAGCTCTTCATAAGCCATCACGACACCCCCGTCCAACCCCTCCCAGCATGGATTGATACCTCAATTAACAGCTTCAGTGTCTTCATTCTGCGTCTGTGACAAGCTGCCAGCCGTTTTTCCGTCATGCTCATGGCCAGACCTCACGCAGCGTGATTTTGTTTGGCACCATCCAGTACTCTAACTCCTGTTCCTCTGGCGACAAGACAGCGAAGTGAAACGACATCCTAATCATGATACGCCAGCTCCATCGCGCTCTCGATCCCACCTTCGCATCGTTATACCGGGCGGGCTTCCCCGCCCCCTCCATTATCAGCCACCAAAGTGGGCCACGTTATCCAAAATCCATTCAGGGCTGCACACGTTACTCCAGCCATGTTCATCTTCTTCGCCGTATTCCAGCGAGTCATCCTCTGAATCAGTCTGCTCTCCGGCACGATAGGCGCGATAGCCGCAAAAGTTGCCTCCTGCTTCCGAAAAATAGTGTTCAACGTTGCACTGATACCGACCTGACAATTCAGTAAACACGTCGTCATGGGGAGAACACCACGGAGTATCAAAATCGACGGCCAAAAAATTCGCTTCATCGGTCGAAAGCATCAGCTGTGTACCCACAGGCCATTTGATGGCGTAACGATGCCACGTATAGAAATCGTACCCGGATAACACCCCTTCCAGAAACCGTCCGTTAAATCCGTTCAATTCCACGGCCAACCGTGTTGGCAGAAGCAGACGCATATCAAAAGGGGATGCTACCTGGAGCTCGTCTGTACCTCCGGCTGCCGTCCAGAACCCGGCATAACCTCTTTGCGTCCCAAAGTAATCCCCACTCCAGTCGTGATATTTGGCATGCAGTATGGGCGTTATTACCGCTTTCATGCTGTCAGTCAGCTCGTCCCATGTAACCGTATCAAGCCCGCTGCTCTGGTACAGTTGTGCGATACGCGCACAGGTTCCCACATCCAGCTCAACATTCTGCTTCAGCAGCTCAAGCCATTGCGTAAATGCCCGGTTTTCTGGCGAATCGTCGCCCGGTCCTGCGTAACATAAGGCCGGATGAGCCTCATAAGCAGTGTCTGTCGTGGGCTGTAAGAGTCCTGCGCATCCGGCAAGAAACAGCTTAATACTCTGCCAGATAGCGACATCAACACGAGGATACACGTTCCCTGTCATCAAATCGCGAACACGACGGATTTGTTCCTCATTGCCAGAAATATACAAACGATTAGCGCACCAGTTCGGCATAATTTATCTCCTCCGTTACAGTTGTGAGTCACGGCGTTGTGCCGTGAGCCAAACGCAGACGGGCGGAAAGCAGAACGGGCAAGGGCGTGGAAGGAAGCCGCAGCGCAAAGCCTTTGTGGGCTGAATGCGCCACAAAGGGTGCGAACGGGTGACTGACGCGGAGGAGCTTTACCCTTGACCGTGACGCGGCCCGGCTAAAGTGCGCTCACGGCACAATGGGTATCTACGAAGGAAACAAGAAAGGGAGCGAAGCGACTTCCTTTGACATGATCCGCCAAGCATTCGGTCCTGACATCCCGTAGTTTGTTACCAAGACGCCACCTATACAAAAACAACTTTCCTTCGCTGTACCGGTGGTTATCTGCGTCAAAGCATACGTAGATTTCACGCTAGAATTTACGGTTTTGACACTATCAACAGGGCTAAACCGTAAGTTTCTGTTCAAATGCTCCCGCTGGTCCTATCGGCTCGATGCCGACTATTACCAATTTCGATGAAGAAAAGGAAAAATCTCATAAAAATGCCCCATAACGGGGCATTGGGTTTTATTGTTATCTATATTTTTTGAATATCAAATATAAATTTTTTATTCAAAAATTCTTTCATTTTATAGAGATGATAATAGCGATAAGTTTTTTTCGCCTTGCTGCGTTGTTTTGGCCTCAATCGATTATTTTTTTGTCTATCTTCTTCAATTGATGAAGTTAAACAAGCCGTATCTCCATTGTAAATAACAGGGTTTGGCAGGCAGTAAATGTTAGCAACATTAAGAATCCGAAAGATTCCCCACATATCAACCTCAAATCTAATCGGTGACATATTCTCAATCAGTTTCTGAGCAGCCTGGTAATTTACAACATAACCATAAGCATAACTAGCTTCGTAAATAGAGTAGAAATTAAGATTTTTTGATTCTATTTTTTTATTCTTTATATAACTTTTAGCTTTATTCAATAAATAAATGTTAGGTGCGGAGCAATCATCTAAATTCTTTATTTCATTTAAGGTGCCATTAATTTCTGGAGATAACAAAGCGTCATCTTCGAGAATAAGAGTTAACGGTATTTTTTCATCAATAATTTTTCGATATATTTTTAAGTGACTTAAAGCACAACCAACTTCCCCTTTTGTTAATTGACATTCAGGATAGTTAAACACTGAATTCATGAGTTGATCATCAGTCATTGCATAACCATCAACAGCATTAATGAATTCAATATTACATAACTCAAATTTTTCAATTTCTTTCTGAATGTTTTTTCGTCTGTGCGTGTCTTTTTCTAGATTAATGATAAATGCTTTCATGCGTATATAGTTTATTCGAAATTGTGTGATGTAAGCGCAAAAGAGTTCAGGTCATTACGACAATAACAACTGACGTAAAGTGCTATATTTTCCGAATTCTGAGGCGATCCCTAATATCCCGTTTAACGATCTTAATGTAGTTAGACGACGTTAAGCTTCCTAACTAAATGGGTTAATCTGGAAACATCAACCGCTTTTTCTGCCTTATCAAGGCTATACGCATCTTGTAATTTCAACCACAATCGAGGGGTACTACCAAGAACCTTAGACAGCTTCACTGCCATCTCCTCTGGCGTGACTGCTGCTTTACACGTCACCAGACTCTGAACTGTAGAATGAGCAACATCACGAATACCCAAACCTAATTCTTCCAAAGAATCCGCAATAATTTCACCATGGTGAGGGGGGTTAAACATCTTCTTCATTAATAATAATCCTTATAGTTAACGATACATGCGTCACCATCAATAAACTCGAATGTCACGCGCCAACTGTGTTTGTGTGAGCAACTCTTCATTCGGGCTAAATGTTGGCATAACATACCTGTCATGAACTTAGTTACTGGACACCGCAAGCATAACGTTATATATGAAAGTAACAGCTCAACGCAGTTACTTTCCAAACGTGTATAAAAAGCAGCAATCTTTACTTAAACGTTTCAGACAATTAGCAATGCTTTTCTTGCTCAAATAGATCTTAACGTGTCTACTATATTCGGATTTTTCTCTTTACACACTGATAAATTCAGACGTTTTTTAAAGTAGCTTCAAACTTATTAAACTGCGGGGTGACAGTTTTCCCCATAGATGTAAAACCGTACTGATTCAGGACAACCGCGATTTTTTGGCTGTTTTCCATAGTAAAATTTTCGCCGTAATTACGGGTATAAACCTGTATAGCAGTGTAATACTTTCCAGCCCGAACAATCCGCACTCTGGCACTCACCTTCTCCGTTTTTAATTGCTGACGAACAGCGTTAACGACTCGACGAAAAACCTCTTTTTTTCCACATCTCTCGGTAAGTTCTTTCGCGGCAATGGGCACAGGAACACCAGACCTCCGCGTAAGAACTTACCGAGAGATAAGTCACCCAATTATCAAGAGAATGAACACACCCGCCATGTCGGAACGACATGGCGACCTTAGCGCCCGGCAGCTTGTCTGCAGGGCAGTGAAAGCGGCGCGGCTTTAGCCGCTGCAAGCGCTAAGGGGTTGACCTTTAGGCATCGCTTGCTATCCGAATGGACAGAGACACGCTTGCGGGGCTCTGCGGAAGCTGTCCTGCGCGACTGCGCAGGACAGGTGGAGTGCAGGCGACGACCCGACCGCCGGCGGGCGGGGAGCCGAAGGGGCCACCAAAGTTTTCCGATGGTAAAACGGGAGAATCAACAAAGCAGGAGCAGAATGGTAAACAACAAGAGGACGAGAGATAATCACCACAGCACATGGGACATGTTCGAACCATACATGACCATAATTGAGAACAGCAAAAACCACGGCAGCGGCACAGCCGCTGCCGTCGCTTTGCAAGGCTTTTGCGACCTTGACTTATGGTCACCGGGGAAATACAAGCGGAGATCTTCCCCCGCCCATTGCTTTTAATTTGCCATTCTCAGCAGTGATGCTTTAATAATATTGGCATCAGCCAGCGCATTCGATGTGATTTTTCGAACCCATGCGCTACGGTTTACATACATCACGGATAGTATAATGATTGACACATAAATATATTTCATGGCTTAAGCCTTGGGTGATTTTGTTTATAGCCGGTCTGACTTTCTCAGGGGCAAACCGGCGCGAGAAGACAGGAGAAACCCTGTTCTTTTTATTTCTTGGCTATTTCTTCTTTGTCGAATACATCCTTTATTAATACGGTTGATGTAAAATAACGCCCCTCCAACTACCGGGTAGTCTATCAGATATTAATTCCCGACTCTTTTATTAGTTTTACAAACTTTTTAAAGTGATCGGCATTTACAATACCAATATGACTACCATCCTGATGAGCTCCTGAACTAAGGAGATAACTATATTTATATTTCATTTTTTTAGGTTGCTATGTCGGTATTTCTGCAAATCTTTCAGAGAATAAAATTCCATAACGTCGTAATCTGCGTAGTCAGAATCTTTTACTCCCTCAGCAACTAAGATTGAGTAGTTCATATTTTCTCTCGATGATGCCGATTCCGGCTGTTTATTGCCCCTTGATGATTTAATTATCTGTGATTAATCATGATGTGAGCAGGGAGCTCCATATTGATTATTACACTCAGGGCAATATTGCATTTCCTCAGCTTCGCTGTGAAAGTTCCATCCGTTCCACCACGCTTTTAACAGTTGAGGCTCATCAAGGAACATTGTTGGTGGCTCTTTCATGCCGGAAGAATATTCATCATATCCACACAGGTTGGCTTCAAATAGCACTTCACAAAATTCATGTTTAGCTTTTTCTGTATCAATAACACTCATAACCTTTGCTGATGCATACGCCATTCTGATTTGCAGACCACGCATAATTTTATCTCCTGAATTAACGCCGATTCCGACTATTTTACCGGGGCGGTATTGTCCCCCTAATGATTTAATTATCTGTGATTCGCCCCAAAAGTCAATATAAGTAAATATTTATTTTACTTTACCATTAGGTATAGAGCAACCACATTGATATCAACCGGAAATTACTTAAACCCAAAGCCAAAAAGGGAGCAGACCGTGACGCAAGGCAGATTTAGCTGCTTCTCGGTCTATCTTCCAAACATCTGGTACATCTGCTGAAATATCCCTATAGTCCCACACATTAGTATCTTCGTTATATTCACCTTCTCCCCACCAGGTAAACATTTCTTTGTCTAAGTGCTGGTATAATGCATAAAAAGAAGGAGCACAACAGATTGAGCGGATAGGAAATTTCATGTCTCCCACGTACCCCCGGATCTCAACAAGAAAGAAGATCATGTTATCCAGCACCTTATTCCATGCCTTCTCAATCTCAGCGGGGGAAAACAGACCAAATGAAAAGGCAGGACGACCATCTTCATAGCAGGGATAAAGATTTTCGCTATTGTTGCTCATGCACTTATGGAACAATTGGAAAACCAGATCACTTCCGGCTGTTTTCAATAAGAAACATTTATCCGTTACTGTAATCATTTCAAAGGTGCGATGGGTGGTTGTTGACAGCGTAATGCTCATGTGAACTCCTTAATAAATTGCCGATCCCGGCTGTTCTATCGGGGGAGCAGTATTGCTTCCCAATGTTTTAATTATCGGTGATTACCCCCAAAAAGTCAATATAAGTACATATTTATTTTACTTTAATTTCCTCATAATTGGGCATAAAAAAAGCGCCCAACTGGGCGCCTTTTATTAGGATTTTATTTTATTTATATCAGATAATAAAGAATCAATTTTTGACTGTAAACCGTGGTGGAACTGTTCGCGGCACTCAGACCACAATCCACCTTTCCGGTATGCCACTACAGTATATTCTGGCTTGATGGTGTTTTCCCCGTACTTTTTGCGCAAAATTTCGATGGCTTCCGCGATTAACTCATCACTGAAATCACGGCCACAAAACAAGTATTTTACCCCGCCATAAACACGGTGAAACGGTGTACAGTTGTACTCGTACATCTCTTGCATGCCGTTAAACTCCCCTTCCTGAAAGCGACCTATAACATCCTCTACAGCATCTTTTGTCGGGCCATCGGTCCAAGATACATTAATACAGGTATAATGACGTTTACGTACTGAAAACGTTACCCCTTTAAAATGTTTTTTCAGCAAGATTCGAATATTTTTTGCAGCGCAGTTAGTTGCGTCTTGTACTTTATCGACGGTCAGCAGGTCAGAATATTCCGGCATAGATTTCACCTTTGCAGTAAGCTCTCGGTGCTCCTGCTCGGCCCTCAATTTTTCTTGTTCGCGCCTTTGGATCACTGCTTGGACAACAGCGAGACGAGCGTGAACATCAGCCAACGGCATAATTTTGTCAGACTGCTTATAAAAGCGCAGTGAAGTTTCCTGAACTTCTGCAAGAGTAGGATTATCCAATCCTAGAATGGTATAGCTGATTTTACCTTCAATGCTGTCTACCGCACTGATTACATATTCAGCACCATCGTGGTTGATGTACTGGCCGACCGATAAAGTAGTCATAATTGTTACTCCTGATAAGCGCCGATTCCGGCTGTTTTACTGGAAGCGATATTGCTTCCTAATAATTTAATTATCAGTGATTTGACCCAAAAAGTCAATATAAGTACATATTTATTTTACTTTTTTATGCCCGTCAGGGCATGGAAGGCGACAACGCCGATCTCAACCGGAACACCGCCCGACAATCGCCGGAATTGCTCCCCCAAAAGGAAACACCAGAACCTCCCCCCTCCCTGCAAAGCCCGGCTGACTAACAGGCCGCACCACCGCTGATTTGCCCCTCCGGGGGGACGCAGTTAGCGCCGAGCCATGCGAGGGAACGCCGTCCGCTACAGCGTGGCGGGGCGCTGTACTGCGCGTGTGAGCGTTAGCGAGCTACGGGGGCAACGACGCGGAAGGGAAACCCGTTACCGCTGTGCAATTCATATACAGTGATCGAGCATAAAAAACGCCCTAACGGGCACTGTAAACGTTATTTTCTTCGATTGTTCGTTTTGCGCAACCAATTGCTTTACATACATCACGGATAGTGTAATGATTGGCACATCAATATGTTTCATGGCTTAGGCCCTAGGTGATTTTATTGAGCCGGTCTGACTTCCTCAGGGGCAAACCGGCATGAGAAGACAGGGAAAACCCTGTCCTTTTTATTTCTTGGCTATTTCTTCTTTGTCGAATACCTCCTTTTTAATACGGTTGATGATTTCGTCGTGACTTAACATTACAACATCACGGAATGTAAAATAACGTTCTCCAACTTTAGCGTAGATGTTCGTTACATTGCCGCAATACATTTCTGCCAGTTTGAATGTTTCGCTGTATGTATTGCCTTGCCAGTCGAGCGGGTACATAACGCCCAATTGATCTATAAAACGCATCAGGGTAATTTCTTCCGGTGCTGTTTTGACGCTCTGTTCTAGAGATTGCCAGTAAGCGACCTTATCACTCACATTCCTTCCCAAATGTTCATTATTGTCGTGTAATGCTTGATACATGATGATTCTCCCGTTATGTCTTTTGCTCTGTTTTTAACTGGCGATCTTTCAGCGTTAGTTGCAATTTCTTTATGAGGGATTGTTCCTGTGACTTAATAAGATCTTTTTGTGCGCTCACTGTTTAATATTGATAGTGGGTCATCCCCGCTGTGATATATCAGTAATCGGCAGCCAGCTCGGCCTCTAGTTCTCTGCGAGCGCGGTGACAGCTTTCTTCTTCTGCCAATGTGAGCATGATCCCGCGCCGGCTGGCTGCACCGATAAAAGTCGGGCGGTCTTTCAGGGGAAGCTTGAGCAGATAATCCATTGCGCTATTCATCAAGCGAGATGCATAGATCTCGTAATAGCAGCCACAGCTACGGTTAGCCGTCTTTTCCATACGTTCAATCACAACATCTGCGCGGATCACATCGTAAGGATGACGGGAGTAAATATTAGTTACAAATCCATCTGTACGCATGTACGTGGTTTTTCCACATCTTTCGGTAGATTCATGAGCGGCGGTTTTGACGTTTTGTGTGTTCATTCTACTTGTCCTCTTTTTTGGTGGTTAATCCATCTCTCGGTGAGTTCTTTCGCGGCAATGGGCGCAGGAGCAACAGACCTGTTCAGAAAACAAGGGCGCCGAAGGCGTGCCATTTACCCTTGTATTCTGAACAGGGATGGTGCTACACACAGCCCTCCGCGTGAGAACTCACCGAGAGATAAGTCACCCAATGGTCAAGAGAATGAACACACCCGCCATGTCGGAACGACGTGGCGACCTTAGCGCCCGGCAGCTTGTCTGCGGGGCAGTGAAAGCGGCGCGGCTTTAGCCGCTGCAAGCGCTAAGGGGTTGACCTTTAGGCATCGCTTGCTATCCGAATGGACAGAGACACGCTGGCGTGGCTCTGCGGAAGCTGGCCTGCGCGACTGCGCAGGCCAGGTGGAGTGCAGGCGACGACCCGACCGTCAAGGGCGGGGAGCCGAAGGGGCCACCGTTCGGTCAAAGAAGTGCTATCGGAAAAAAGAAACCACAGCAGAACAACAAAGAGCAACACTCCATCTGGTCATAGTTAATCCAGTCGGAATGATCAAATACTGCCAACATCAATACAGAGAATGAGTCATGATGAGCATTAAAGTCTCCGTGGGGAAGCCACGGCAGCTTTTAGCTCATTTACCTTTGAAATAGTCAGGACATGCAGCCAACTCATGGGTAATCAGTTCATCGGCAAACAAAGGCACGACTTTCATAATCCTGCGAATGAGATTGCACTGGCATGCTTGAGCTTTCAGCCACTATTCAATGACAGAGCGCCCCGCCTGTTCTCCACGCATATTATCCATAATCGACCACAGTGGATGTCCGGCATAAAACGCCTCACTACGCAGGTTAGTGAATCGCTGGCTCCACACCTGAACATACCGTTCAAATCGTCGTCATAGCTACCCTGCTGCTCCTGTCGCTTGTACCAAGCTAACAACTCACTGGGCGTAGTAAAGGCCAATTCAATTTCAGCTTGTCCAACCTTCTTCTGATAACGCCGGCATTTTTGCTGGCGATCTTTCTCCCAATTTTGTTATTGCGTGAAAACCTGATATCCCACTACCGATTCTGCCGCTCATTCTGACGATATTTAACTTCGGGGAAATAGTCATCAACAGTGCAGCTAGACAGCGGGAAACTACACACCTCACCACGGTTTTCAATGAGTCTGTTCAATGCCTCAATATACTGCTCCTTTGGCGCACCATCCCGATTTCTCGGACTGTAGTTGAACACTGCTCGACACAAATCTGCTGATGAAATGCCGCCTTTGCTTCCACAAAAATGACGGAAAAACGCACGCGCATAAGGATGGCACCCCTGTTTCTTACCGCGCACTCACTTATCTTCAACGGTAATAATGGCCTGCATAGCGGCATACTGAAACGGATTCACCGGCACTAAAGAAAGATGGTTCGGGATCATGATACCTTCTCCTGAACCATCCATCCTTCAGAAACCTTGAAACATTTCAAAATTAAACATAACAATGCATGCCGGTAATCCTGACCGCGTTCACTGTACTGTTCCAGCACATTAGCAGTCATCACGTCTAACTGTGCAGCACTCGATAAAGTTTCAATCAAAGTCATTGTACTAACCACCGCCCTTTCAGGCGGTGTCTCCATATTAATCTGCAATATCATTACTGACTAAGTGCGTTTCTATTGTTTCAGTTTTCATCCATTCAGGTACCCAACGGTTATTCGTCATATATTTTTCCGCAAATTTGGCGGCGTCGCCTTTCTTCATTTTTTCTGCATCACTGGCGGCTCCGGTCAGTCCGGCTTCGGTTAACGCCTCACAGATCTGTGCTTTACTGAGTCTGCCAAAAAAATTATCTTTGGTCGGTTGCCACCAATCGCGCAGATGGAAACCCATTATGGTTTCCAACTCATCAAGTGGGCTTAACTGTGTTCGGCCACACTCACGGTTTTGAACGCCATCGATGCCACAGGCTACGCAAAAACCCATCAAGCTATGAACGCGCTCAATAGGCCATGCCAGCAACCATGTGAAATCTTTCTTCCAACCTTCGGGTAGCAGGGCTTTGATGTGCTCTTTCTGTTCCATTAAAGCGGTGTACGCTTGTCCATTTTCTCCAGTCGGCGCACTCTCGCAAAGCCCTCTATGTGACGTGTTCAAACGTACTTGCAGAGGATTTTTGAACATTGAATGTCCCCCAAACACCGCTATACAAAGCGTCCATGCCAGTAAAGCCACAGCAGTCTGCGTTTGCTGTGCAAGCGCTGCCTGTACCGCCAATGTGCGCTCAGAAGACATGGCTTTGAGTAACGGTAAGTTGATATCATCAACCGCGTTTTTCGGGGGTGTAATGACATTTGCCGGAATGTTACCTTTCCCGTTTGAGTTGTCTTTGTCCTGAACTTCATCTTCTTTCAGTAACACTCCGCGCTGAACGCAAAGACAGCCATTGTGATATGACACAACAATGCCAGCATGGTTTTTTTGTTCATCAGCCCATGCACGATTAATTACTGTCTGTTCGATATCGTTGATCTGCGCTTCCAACACTTCTGCTTCATCACAGAATGAATCTAGTGCATCGAGTGATGCCATTAGTTTATCACGGCGGATCTGTTCATCCGGCGTGTATTCCGTGGCGGGTTCAGGTAGGAACACATATTTCAGGCCATCTTCCCCCCAGTTTTTGACACGTTCCATACGTGCCAAACTCCATGACCAACCCTCTGCCTCTTCTATTTCTATGGCTAATTGCTCAAGTTTACTCATGACACGGCTGTCAAGCAGGACTGTATCGACATAACCATCCTCGTTTTCACTAAACAAATCACGGCGGATCTCTCCATCAGTAAAAGCGCCTGCACCAACAAATTTAAATTTGCTGTTATTGCTGATCAGCACTTCACTAGCAGTAATAATGCGACGAATGTCATAAACAGAAATTCTGCCGTTGTAGCTTTGCTGACGCGCAGCCTCCAACACCTGTAACTGGCGTTCCTGATCGTTCTCCAATGCCAGTACATGACAGTGCTCAGTGGTAATTTCATCCTTTGCCAACATATCCAGAATGGCTGGCGCGAGGCTAGCAAGTTTCAACATGCGCTGTACATGACGGGGGCTGTAGCCAAGTAAATCACCAATCTGTGCGGGAATTTTCCCTTCACTCGCCATTGAACGAAAACCAACGATTTGCTCCGCAGGGTGCATATCCTTACGCTGCCCGTTCTCGGTCATAGAAGCTGCAACGGCAAGGTCGGCGGGAATTTTTTTGACAGGTACAATAAGCTGATCACGTTGAATGACACCTCGTTCAATAAGTAACGCCAACGCTGCCTTACGGCGACCGCCAGCGGCGACACCCAATGAACCATCTGGCATCTCAACTACAACCAGATTTTGCAAGATACCAACAGCCGCGATACTGGTAGCCAGCTCTTCCACACTCTCCTGTGAATAGGGGATAAAACGCACATTCTGATCGGTATCAGACAAATGGGAATAAGGAACAAGCTCAACTATCGCCTGTTCCAGTACCATAACCAACGACTGAGCTACATCGGGCGATTTACGGGAGGATTTTTTAGCTGCTTTACTCGCTTTGGTGGATGCTTTAACATTTGTCTCTGACATTATTAATACCTCTTTCGTTTTGATGAATGTCTGCCGGACGGTTCCGACGTCCGGCACTTTTAAAATTCTCTTAGGTCAATCCTAGAGCTAGTTGTCAAAATCCATCGGTGGGTACCGTACCCGTTTGAAACTGTCGTGACGCGGTAGTCGTTTTCGCTTTCCGGCCTTTACCTTTCTTTTTTGTTTCCGGCTTTGTGGAAACCAGTTGCTGTGTCGGCTGAGGGGTAGGAGTCTCTCCACTTAACTGGCGACTGTTCTGATTACCCCCACTCAACATCTGCATAGTGCCTTTCGCATTCACTATAATTTCAGTGGCATAACGATCTATACCGTTATTATCCTGCCATTTGCGGGTTTGCAACTGGCCTTCGACGTAGACCTTATCGCCCTTACGTAGATATTTCCCTGCTACTTCGGCCAGCTTTCCGAATAACACAACGCGATGCCATTCTATTTTTTCTTTTTGTTCACCAGATTGTTTGTCGCGCCACATTTTGGACGTAGCCAGCGCAATATTGGTGACGGCGCCACCGTTCGGTATATAACGAACTTTAAGATCTTGACCAAGATTACCTACTAAAATAACTTTGTTTACTCCACGCTCTGCCATGATGTATCCCCCTAATACAGTTGGTCTTTTAGCCCATATCTTCTGTTAGATTCTGGAGCCGCGGTGTTGACGTTTTTTGGTATCCGGCTTCGTTTTCGCTTGGTGTTTCACATCTCCCGTTGAGTTCCTTCGCCGCAAGGGCGACAAAAACACAGATGAAGGAGGCTGTCCGGGGCACACACGAAAGTTTTTGCTTGCAAAAAGTTTTGGGGGTGTGCATTTCACCCTGGACTGACGACAGTGGCTGTGTTTTCTTCAGCCCAGGCGAAAGAAGCTTAACGGGAAAAGACACCCAATAGTGATGAGTCGGATACCACTGCAACGACGACAAGCGGCTGCGAATCGTCGTTGCCCAATAACGCCCGGCAGCTTGTCTGCGGGGCAGTGAAAGCGGCGCGGCTTTAGCCGCTGCAAGCGCTAAGGGGTTGACCTTTAGGCATCGCTTGCTATCCGAATGGACAGAGACACGCTCGCGGGGCTCTGCGGAAGCTGGCCTGCGCAGTCGCGCAGGCCAGGTGGAGTGCAGGCGACGACCCGACCGCTTGCGGGCGGGGAGCCGAAAGGGGCCCCAGATAATTGAACAATCAAAAGCAACTAAAAAGCGGAACGCTTTTAATTGCTCTGGCGAAAAAAGATCTATCTACTTACGGCTATACAATAGCTCTTCAAGATAGTTTTTTTAAAATCATCAAAGATGCTACTGTGAAGATGAAAAAACAACTGGAAAACATTAGTAAAAAATAATAAACAGTCCACAAACTAATTCTAACCAAATATTACATATAGTAATAATAAAAATCCTGAATTGGTAATCAGGATTTTTACTTCTCTAATTTTATTATTTAATACTAAACAAATTTATTTTAAATTACTAGCCTGAGAGCAACGACAAACCCATATTCTCCAAAGTATTTTTAACCTAGCATAAACGTCTTATTTACCCCTACCCATTATAACTTACATGCTGCAAGATAAGATCCTTTTACCTCTTCAGTAAAACAAGCATACTCAGATATTGCTACAGGAAGCCACTTTATCAGTATATCTGCTAATTTTCTAGCTGCCTGCTCTTTCAACAACAATATATTTTCAGTCACTAATAACGACCCAAAATTTTCAACAACATCATAAAGCCAGCATCCGGGAAAGTCATAGCCTTTTTCATTGAGCATATTAGCTACGGCGTCAACAGCTTTAGCATGATTGATTAACATAGACATTAAATCTATCTCTCCTCCTATTTGTTCTGTACGTATAATTTTAATAAAGCTTTCCCAATTTTCTTTTGCAGCTACTGCTAGATATATAGCTGTTAATGTAATTTCTTCGTCCATTTTCTACCTATTCTCACGTCTGACAGGAATACAATTATTATGCCTATTACCTTGAATTAATTGATCAAATCTAAAATGAGAAATACAACCTAACAGAATTTTTATTATTATTTTTAATCGCAGATTAATCTTCGTCATCTTAATTTTATTCTAATTATTAAACTCGTTCAGGCAATGCGTTTGGATAATGGCGTACAATAATATCGTTTAACTTTTCCAACAAATCTAATCTGTTAAATAATATATGACCAGTTCCTTTCTTAAAATAACGAATATTAAAATAATCACCTTTGTACTCAGTTGCTTCTTTCGAATTTCGTAAGTGATCATAAAATAATATCCCAATGCTATTTCGATGATCTTTAAAATTTATGCCGTCAAGAATATTAAATATTCTCTCAAGATCGTCTAATTTATTACTACCAGACGAACATATACTAAAGCCCCAAGAATTATTATATTCAACTAAGTTACTTATAATAATCTTTTTTCCAAATTTACATGGAATATTAGTTTTATAGTCCCATGACAATTTTTTAAAAATATTTATAACTCCTCGCTCAAAAATCTCATTTTTTTCTCGACTCAATTGTTCAAACGACGCTTCAATATTTTCCATTGTTATCTCAGGAAAATCTCCTTGATCCAAATTTCTTTCCCAATCGTCTCTAGCCTGCTCATCCATCAAGCTAAACATGCCCGACTTATACATTAAGCTACTCCAAATAATGCGATCATTTATTTTCGTAATTCTTTTTAAGATATCCTCTTTACCATATCCGCCAAATCTTATTTCCCAATCAGATAATTTCCCACCACCTATTTCAAGTGATAACGACTGAGATTGATTTAATATATCAATTGCTTGATCAATTAACTTCAATATATGGTCACGATAAGAAATAATTTTCTCAATAGAAACAGATAATATAATTTCTTCTTTACGGTCCACATAATTCACTTGTTCAGATGGAAATTTAACAGATCTTTTCATAATAAAAGCCTTTTTATATTAACCCTACTCTATTATCTGTCATGAATGAGTAAGGATTTATTATGTAACACTAATGCTAAAACAAACAATTAGCAGAATATATTTAACAATTTATTTATTCTAATTTTAGAATATCAAATATATAAAATTCCAAATTCCATATGCGAGGTATAGTTTTTGATTTTGTGTATTAGTAGTTGTTTTCAAGTGTAGCTCCTTTGAGTCTGGCATTTCGCCTGTAATAAAAGATGGCCTTCCATCTCTATTTCTTTATTATACAACAAATTACAATTATATATCAATGTAGGTATATAATAAATTTATGATCTTTATAAAAAATCATTTGGATTGATGGTTACGCCGGGGAATCTCATGGTTTCCCTTATTGGGAGTAAGCAAAATTGACAAGCTAACTGGGGATAATGACCGGGTAGCTGCGATAACCAGTGATTTTTCTGTGAAAAAATCATATTAAAATCCAGGAGTAGTGATTATTCTTTTTCATAAGTAATCTATTTAGATATACTCATTAGTAATCGGCATTCCTTCGCTGATTACCCTCAGGAGGCCTGTTACTGCCGTAGCTGGCCTCCCTTTCCCAAAGGTATCAACTCTAAATCAGAAAAGGGCAAGATCAAGAACGGCCAATAGCTAATATATATGTATTAGCTATTGGCTTTACTTAGTAGCCAATGAGTCAGTGATCAGTTTTTTAACTTCATTTGAATATAATTGTTGCGCAGAAAGGAGCACTATACTAACGGAAGTAATGATAAACGTTGTGAAACATGATATAATGGAATTCATCAATAAATTTGATGAAATGCAAAATAAAATTGCAATATTGATATGGCAGACCGGACAAGTGTTTTGCGCGATTTGATTTATTAACCGAGATTCTCGGCTGCATGCTCACCATTCCCAAGTTAACTACCGAATATATTCTTTTTGTCCATATATTTCACCATGACAGTCACGTTTTGTTGTTCAAAAAAAGCCGGGCATCGCCCGGCATCTGGTGACTTACTTCAGGATAAGGGCAGTCAGTGCAAACACGATGGCCGCACCAACCACAGAACAAACAGCCGTCACTATCACAACGCGGTTGATGATGTTACTGGCGCTGGTTCGCTGAGCTGCTTGCCACCGGGACAAAAACTCAGCCCGCGCCTTACTTTCTTCTTTCATGTCACGTCTGACTTCTTCTGCCGCAGAAACCAGATTTCCGTTCAATTCTTCGAGGTGTTGAAGTAACTCGGCTTGTTTTTTTAGCATGGCCTCTTGCACTTCGTTGATTTCCTTCGCATCCCCTAAAAACCATCCCATCAACACGTCTAATTTATCGGGCTGCTTATCCATATCACTCTCCGATTAACAGGCTGTATGTTTTATCCAGATTGTTTTTAACCGGAATGGCCTGCTTCATATAAGTATAACGGCGGGCCATTTTACGGCGTTCATCAGCATCGGTCGATTGTTTGGCTCTTGCTTTAAATTCTTCTGCATCTTCAGCCGTCAGAGTTTCAAACGAAATCTTATGATGCGCCAAATATTCGTAAACATCACTATCGTAGATTACAGAGTTTTTATTGATACTACCAATTCTCGTTTCTTTCACGAAATTAAAAACAGGGCGTAATACTTCATCCACATCATCACCGAGTACAACGCGGTTTGGTACAAAAATAATTTTTTTATTGTCCACACCAGCTTTACGTAAAGTATGCGCTGTTTTAATACTTTCTTTAATAGCTTTGTCTTCGGGAGTAACAGGAATGAAGTACAAATCAAACTCATTCGCGCCACCATCAAAACGGGACATAGCCATTAAAAAAGGTTCTACGTTAGATGCTCCAATATCGATAATTGCGGCATCTTCAAATACCATATCTTCAATCAGTTTGGAAAAATCATCTCCTTTGAAACTGGTTACATTCTCAATACCTAAATCCGACGCCGACTGGTTAATAGTTTCAATAGCGAAAAACTTCGCATCTTTCATACGAGGGGCAAAAAGATAGGTTGATAATAAAGTTTTCCCTACGCTGCCACTGTAATTAATTACCACTACTTTCATTTATTACCTCAGTACTTATCTACATATTTTGTTGGATCAAACAAATCGTTAATTTCATCGAAAAACTCTTTCCCAATAATACCTGGATTATTGTTGGCGTTTTCTTCCTCCTTTTGTACATCCTCTTGTGCTTTGTACAATACACGATTTCTTGGGCTGGTTATCACTTCATCTGTATTGTGCAATCTAGATGATGCGTTACCAAGCTTCAGCCTATTTTGTCTCGCCCGGTATAGCGCAGTATCGAAACTTCTGACATTGACGTTTTCGAGGCCAAACCGATCTGAAACAGCTTTGAATACGTCCTCTCTCGATACTCCCAGAGACAACATTTCTTCCACTTCGGGCAACATCATTTGAATTGCTGCCCTGATGCTTTTGGGCTTCATATTATATTACTCTCGCTCAAAATGAAGTAATTTTGACGCAATAGTGACGTATATATAACACAATCACTAAAACATGGCGTAATAATGGTGTAATTGTGTTGTATTGTCAAGATTATTTTGTCGTAAAAATGATGTAATTATGATGTATTCAAGGCGATAGCCCTTCATGCATGCAAGCATGAAGGGCGGACGAGTGTATACTTTTCGATTAATTTACCTTTAACCTGCAATACGACGGAACAGGACAAAAATAATGAAGATCCGTGCGCTGCTGATGAATACGCTCAAGGCATGAATAGAAAAACGGCAATTTACCCAAGATTATAAACACCTGCAAGACCTGATTTTCTGATACAAAAGTGAACTAATAATCAGAAGCAGGAAATAACAATTTTAATAGTCAATCCTCCGTGCTTTTTAGTCAATTTGTCACAGATGAAATATTCGCATTATTAAGCCCAGTTTCTGCAATTATAGTATCGATATCTACGCAACCCTAGCCGCTATTAAATGAATCTAACAAGAATGAAATGAATGTAAAAGCATCACTTTTACAAGCTGTAATGATTTTTTCCAAATCTCGGAAAGTCACATTGCTATCCTTTTACTTTTTATTATTTTATAACATTCATCTTCTTCGATAGCAGCACTAATCCAACCGGCTGCAATTGGTTTATCAAACTTCTCTGGCAATGTATCAAGCAATTCGTCTAAATTCTTTGATTTTTGCATTTTAATGAAAAGAGAAGCAAAACCAGCCCATTCTTCGTTATTCAGCGGAAACCACCCTTTTTCTAGTAGTAACATTAACGCGGCAAGAGCAGCCCATAAAGGAGTAGATTGTTTTTTAGACCACTCGGCCAATGCAGAACCAGGAACTGGCTTTTCCCGCCGAATAAACCCGTTTTCTAGTGCAACCTTATGAATGAGTTCTGCCCCTGTAACAGCACTTAAGCCAGAGGACATTATCCATGTTTTAACTAGCCGAGCACGAAAAGCACAAGATAGCATAGAAAAAGGCGTGTTAGTCATTTTATCCCTCTTTAATCCAACTAATGCCACTGAACAAGCGGCCTACGAATGGATTATTTTGCACGATATTCTCTTATGAACCTAGCCTTCTTCTGATGATTTATCAGGTGACATGCACTGGATATACATTTACTGATCTTTCCACCACTTACATCTTCGGTAATTTTTCTTTTCAAGTGCCGATTTTACTACCCGATCAAATGTTATATGAGCGTTCAAAGTCATAAAGTCTTGCGGATAATTTTATTGGCACCAACCATTTTTGTGTGACTATTCTCCAATTGAGCAATTTCTGTTATCAGTAACTCGAATGCATTCGGAGCATTTGATAAAATATTTGTACCATCACCAAATGGAATAATTCTTCTCAAAAAACGCTCTGGTGCCTTTCTAGCATATTCATCAATCTGAGTGTACTTGTCCTCGGCAATACGGCCTTTTCTACGCATACGCTCAACAGGGAAGTTAGCCGATCCTGTTATCACCGGATTAGCGCAACTACTCATCGTTGACATATAGCTTTCAAATGAGGTTTTCATACGATTACGAAACGATTTAAACCAATTGTCAAATTGTAGTTCCCAATCTTCAGCAACTATTTCACCTCTTTGCTGAGCTGTTTCAATGCGTTTTAATATTAGATTTTTCTGATCGCATAAACGCCAAGCATAATCTAATTGACACCATAATCCTCGACTTTCTGGATCAAAAGAAAGATTATTAAAAGCATTAGCTGTCTTTTCAAGAGAAATATCATCAATAAACTCTGCCAAGGCAGGATTAGTTTTCAGAATTTCTACTTTACGAATAATTTCACTATTGAACATACTATACACTCCTTTGAGTCTGGCCTTGCCTAGATGAAGAAAAACGGCCTTCCGTTTTTCTATATTACCCATTATATATACCCAATATGATAAATCAATACAGATATATAACAATCATTAAAATAATTATTCCCAAAATGCCAAAAACATCTATTTCAAGAATCTAGAATAATAGATTAGCGTGTTGCTCATTCAGCAGTTATTGATGCTTTCTTTCCGCTGAAAATATAAGAATGAAACAGCGCCAGTGCTTTATCCTGATGGTTAGCCTTAAATACAGTACGTACATCATTCCCTTCTTCAATGTGAAGGATTACAACATATTCCAGAAGACTAGAAATTAGATCCATCAAATAACCAGCCGTTGCTCTGCTATCGCTCAGTACATAGCAGAACGTCCATAATTGCTAAGACCTTTCACAGCATCATAATATGAAAGTTTCAGGCATCGGTTAACTTGAATATCAGCAAGAAATTGTATTGCAGCAGACTTTAAAGTTTTCATTTTACTAAACCCTCTTATTCTATAATCAGAATATTCTAATTGATTAATTTTCCAATCGATGTTAAAAAAATGACAAACGATTATTTAATTTCATCGTCTTACTTGATCCGTATTTCTCTCTAATTTCATCTATTGATAACAGTTTTCTGTTAAATCATCTGTTTTATTCTTCTGGGCAGTAATACGAATACTTCCTCTTTAAGGATCAGTAACAGATGAGTTCGTTCAATATTTCTTTGTGCCATTTAGTGTTACCAATGATCTAAATCCAATTGCCTAATACTTCAAAAAGCAAGCCATTAAGACTATTTAAAACCTCTTCTTAAAACCTCTTCTAGTTCCTTGCTATATGAGCAATAAATATAATGATATTTTGGATCATATGATTGATATTCATTTATTTTATCAATATTTTCCATCAAAAATTAATAAGAATTACTTAATATTTCCACTCCAAACCAATTGGATTACGGTCAGGATGATATTTTAAGGCTAATTCTCTATAAGGCTTTTTTGACGTCTTTTTCCGTAAGTTCACCAGACAAATTGGAAATATTAATTTTTTTAATTAATTTAACTACCACAACAAACCCGGCTTTATGCCAGGGTTTATTGTGTAGTTTAGTGCTGCCAGAAGAGATGTTACACAAGTGACAAAATGCCATGCCTATCATTCCCTTGTGCTTAATCTCCGTTGAACAACTCGCACTGGCATTCCTAAAGAGCCGGTAGCTTTTATTTCTTGTTTCAGTTCAGCTTCCCATTGCTCATGTATCCTCAAATTTCTTTCATAAGCATCTGATTTATCAAAATTTATTCCTATCCTGATTCGTTCAAACTGTTTCAATGACATAGAAACCAACCTCATCTTTGATATCTTCTCGATAAACATAGTTTACAGTATGTGCGTACTTTCTCAACAACCTGTTGTAATATCTTGCCAACACTTCATCGACTGGCGCGCTGAATATAATTTTTGCACCTGTCATTTCCACAAAGTCAATAATAACAGCAGCAATGCCATCGATAAAAAATGTTTCCAACTCGTCCGGTGTATATTTCATGTCTGTATAGTGATGGAATTGACCTTTACTGCTTGTATCAGTCAATGCGGCTAAATCGAAAAAATCAACCATATACAAATTATTTAATTCTTGCGGGTCAGAGTAGTAATCAGATAAATAATCGATAATTTCAGGGCTTGTTCTGAATTCAACGATATAATCACATTTAAGGCCCAAAGATTTATCAACCGAAACCATATATCTACTTGATGAACTTCCATTTTTCCCTAACAAACTCAAACTTATTTCCACGATGTTATCTCTGATAAAAACAAAATATATTGATATCTCATCTGAAATTTATTAAAAATAAAATTTTTAATTACCTCATAACGAAATTATAATACCATAAAATACAGACATCATTCTATGTATACGATTGAGTTCTATATTATATTAACAAAAATAATATTTCACCAACCAATTCAATAAGGGGTCAGCTTGGAGATCGGAAATTATTGTATGTTTAGCGCATGGCCTACCTTGTTCAGTTTATGCATCAATGCTAATGTACGCATACGTTAGCATTGATAAGGGCGTGTCATGGCAGAGGATATAAAAGTGTCAGTACGTCAGAATATCAGTAATCGGCAGCCAGCTCGGCCTCTAGTTCTCTGCGAGCGCGGTGACAGCTTTCTTCTTCTGCCAATGTGAGCATGATCCCGCGCCGGCTGGCTGCACCGATAAAAGTCGGGCGGTCTTTCAGGGGAAGCTTGAGCAGATAATCCATTGCGCTATTCATCAAGCGAGATGCATAGATCTCGTAATAGCAGCCACAGCTACGGTTAGCCGTCTTTTCCATACGTTCAATCACAACATCTGCGCGGATCACATCGTAAGGATGACGGGAGTAAATATTAGTTACAAATCCATCTGTACGCATGTACGTGGTTTTTCCACATCTTTCGGTAGATTCATGAGCGGCGGTTTTGACGTTTTGTGTGTTCATTCTACTTGTCCTCTTTTTTGGTGGTTAATCCATCTCTCGGTGAGTTCTTTCGCGGCAATGGGCGCAGGAGCAACAGACCTGTTCAGAAAACAAGGGCGCCGAAGGCGTGCCATTTACCCTTGTATTCTGAACAGGGATGGTGCTACACACAGCCCTCCGCGTGAGAACTCACCGAGAGATAAGTCACCCAATGGTCAAGAGAATGAACACACCCGCCATGTCGGAACGACGTGGCGACCTTAGCGCCCGGCAGCTTGTCTGCGGGGCAGTGAAAGCGGCGCGGCTTTAGCCGCTGCAAGCGCTAAGGGGTTGACCTTTAGGCATCGCTTGCTATCCGAATGGACAGAGACACGCTGGCGTGGCTCTGCGGAAGCTGGCCTGCGCGACTGCGCAGGCCAGGTGGAGTGCAGGCGACGACCCGACCGTCAAGGGCGGGGAGCCGAAGAGTGCCCAGATATCCTTTTTTCCTCCACAATGTTACCCATTCTCTAGTATCAAAAACGAAGAAAGCCAGTTATTCAAAAAGGGAATACTCAAATGACCAGATTTAAACTACGGATGTACGGATGTTAAGCAACTTCCGACTCGCTTATTTCGATATTCCGAATATACACGCCTGCATGAACCATCACCGCAATCATCTTATCCACATTGAAAAGCTGCATTTTCCCACTGACAAGCACTGAAATACGGAACTGATTAATCCCAACACTCTAGCAACTTTATCCTGGGTAAATTCCCGTTTTGCTATCTATGCCTTGAACGTATTCATCAGCAGCACACGGATCTTTATGCTTTCAGCCTGTTACGAAGGACTATCACCTTTAATACATCATAATTACATCACTCTTACAACAAAACAAGCTTAGAAATACAACACAATTACACCACTATTACTCCATGTTTTAGTGATTACGTCATATGTATGACACTATTACATCAAAATTACTTCATCTCGAACGAGAGTAATATAAGGCAAGGTGCACTGTGCGTTTCGAAGAAATGTATCCGTTTGAGACACACGCACAAGATATTTGTCATAGTTGCAGGACTGCTGACGATCAATAGAATTTATTGCTGATGACACAGGTAATCGCTGATTGGTTCCGTGACCTGTTTTGGCCATAATTTTCAAAACAAGATTGGGAGCCGTCGGCACTAACAGTTATAAAACCTAGTTTACGTAATTTAAAGCCACATTCCCAGAATATGGCACTGACATAAAACAATGTTAATCGACGTATATGAGCTTTCAAAAACGATGATAGTCGGACCCCTTACAAGGTCTAGCGTAATGACTGGCAGAAATTAGGTATCTTTCGACGAATAGATACTTAGATATCATCTATTCTTTTCTTTTTCATTCATATAAGGTTCAGCCATTTTATATATCTCCTCTGCGGTATCTGGCGGTACCCAAACACTAACTAATTGTAATCCCTTATTTTGTTTATTTAGAATATTTGTTACACGCTTCACAGCCGCATAAGTGTTTTGCCGAGTTACGTTGCGCTCTTCTGATACCTGAATGACTTTTTTCCCCTCAACTAAAACAGCATAAGCAATCTCAAGCGTTAGTAAGCTACAACTTTTCAACGCTTGAGATGAACGCTTCCAGTCTGCCTGCGAAATACGTTTAATTCTCACTTTCACCCTCTGAAATACTCCAAATTATATTATCATTTTGTCAAATTAACAACGTAAACCATTAATTCACTAATGATCACACTATGAAAGGTATTTTGAGAACTTCTAGCTAGATATAGAAGCGAAACCCGCGCGCGGCAACGCGCGGGTTTCTATTTTACATTAGCAACATTGTGAATTAGCAAAACAAAGCCGCTTTAATATAAATCATATTCGCTCTTTTTAACACTCAAATGATGCATTCTGCATAGCAACAACCAATAATGACAATAAAAATGTAAAACAAAAGTCTAATTTTTATTGACATAATAATATGCTTCAATATACTTAACTCATTGAACATTAGGACTACTTAATACAAGCTCAGAAAGCGGCGGCAACCGCTCTGAGTATAAAAATGTGAAGGAGTAAAACAATGAATGCAAAAAACAAAGAGTTATTTGTCAATTTCTGTAAGCTTGCCAAAGCCAATCTTGATGAAAGTACAACGGAGACTTTATGTAAAACCGCAGATTATGTTGAAGAAATGCAAGAACAACTCATTACAATAGAAGAGCAATTTTCTACGATGATATCTAAATATTATGCGTTGATTGAATTTGGTGAAGCAAGTGGATATTTTTCATTCAGCCCTAAAGCTGGATTTAATACCTATACATCATATACCAACGCATTGGCAGCCGCATACAAAGATATAAACACATATAAAAACTGTGCAGATGTAGATAACTGTAAAGATATTAACAAAATTTGCTGCGGTGTTATTACTAAAAAAGCTATTATAACAGACAGCGAATCTGATTACACACTACAAGGCATTAACCCAGATGAGATTATCAGAAAAATTCAATCTGATGCCGAAGATAAATTAGTTGAAAAAATCAGTGACATGTACGATGTTGCAACCAGCCTCAATGAAAAAGATACAATTGGACAAACATATTGCTTATTGAAATACGGTATTCTACCGTCACTACGCGACGTAACGAAACAAGATATTATAAGCAAATCTGATAAAAGTATGGTTGCTAAATTAGCATATATTATCGGAAAAAAAACTAACAAATCTATTATTGGAAAAATATTGCAAACAACGAGCATCAGTAAAAAAAGCCTAGCAGGTGCCCCTGAATATTATGTGGCAAAAATTAGAAAACACTGCTCAAAACAATATTGGAATGCTCCAATGGGAATAGGAGCTGATTATAAAGGATTACACATCGAAACAATTGGTGGAGAAATTTTTATCAAAGATTCTCAAGGCCGTTTCTATATAGAAGTGCCGAGTTACATTGATATAACTAAAGCTGAACAGGTGTTGAATGAATGGCTTTTACAAATTGAAGCGTAATTAATTATGACTCAATATGAATTAATTGCATTCAGCCGGTACCTAATAAAACGTCATTCAAAGCGCAAATCAGTTCGAATTCCAGCTATGACTGGTAATCAACTATGCATGCTTCTACACACGTTAGAACGAGTACACGGTTACTCTGTATAGCAACTATATTCCCCCCGCCGAAATTAACTGGCGGGGTATTGGAGAAACTCACATAATGGGCCAAAGAAAACATTTAACACAATTTGAAGTAGAGAGAATACTGGAAATGGCAAAAAAAAGTCCAAATTCAGAGCGCGATTATTGTCTAGTATATATGAGTTTTGTACATGGCTTACGTGTTAGCGAAGCCAGTCATTTACGGTTATCTGATCTGGATCTAGGAGGAAAAACTCTTTACATCCAGCGCTTGAAATGCGGGTTTAGTACTAATCATCCTCTACTAGGCTACGAAATTCATGCGATCAAAGCGTGGCTCCAAGTACGTAAAAAATTAAAGGGAGCAGAAGAAAGTAACTGGTTATTTTTATCACGATACGGGAAACCACTTACTCGTCAACGTATTTATCAAATAATCAATCAATTAGGGCAATTAGCTAATATTTCTGTTCGCTCGCATCCGCACATGTTGCGCCATGCCTGCGGTTTTTCTCTTGCAAACAGAGGAATAGATACCCGTCTAATACAAGATTATCTTGGACACTGTAACATTCGGCATACTGTGCGATATACAGCCAGTAATTCAGAACGTTTCCAAGGAATTTGGAAAAGCATCCGAAATCGGCAACCAGTTACACATTTCGGTAAAAATATATCTGGAGCCATTTTAGAGGACGAAATTCTCATGGAGAAAATGGAGGTCAGTGGAATAGACGTTGATTCTATTCAATTAGATATCAGATCCACTTTATCACAAAGTGATAGGACAGACTAATTAGGCTATATCCAATTGCTAGATAACCTGAGGTTTGCTTAAGAAGGGAACTAAGTGCCTGAGGCACGATCAAAGTTTTTGTCAAAGAAAACAAAATTGTGGAGATCCTCAGGCATGTTTAATTTAGAAGAACTTTACTGCTGCGTCGATGACTTTTGCCAAAAATTTATTCCTCTCTGGCATCAACAGTTAATTGAAAATGGTTTGCTCAAACGTCGCCGCGACGCTTCCCTTTCTCTCAGTGAAGTCATGACGATACTCATTTTATTCCACATGAGCCATTATCGTGATTTTAAAACGTTTTATATTCAGCATATTAAACACTATCTTCAGGCCGATTTTCCCCGGTTGGTCAGCTACACCCGGATGTTAACCTTGAAGCAAAGGGCGCTCATTCCTCTCTGTGCTTTTCTTTCGTCACGCAAGGCCCAAACCCAAGGGATCGCTTTTATTGATTCAACCAAAATTGCCGTTTGCCACAATCTCCGTATTCCCCGTCATCGCGTATTTCAGGGCGTCGCACCGCGAGGGAAAACCAGTACCGGCTAGTTTTATGGCTTTAAACTTCATCTGGTTATCAATGATTGTGGTGAACTTCTGGCAGTGAAGTTGACCTCAGGAAATAAGGATGATCGCCATCCCGTCAAAGCGCTGGTACAAGGGTTAACCGGATGTTTATATGGCGATAAAGGGTATTTGTCGCAGGCTTTGTGCGATGAACTGGAAGCAGAAGGAATAACGTTAATCACTCATGTCCGCCATAACATGAAGGCAAAAGAATTATCTCTCTGGGATAAGCTGATGTTAAGAAAGCGATTTTTGATAGAAACGGTCATAGATCAGCTTAAAAATATTTCTCAGATAGAGCATTCAAGACACCGCAGTCAGCTCGGTTTTTTATTGGAAATCGTCGCTGGCCTAATTGCTTATACATTCCAACCTAAAAAACCGAGCTTGAATTTACGGGATTGTGATATCGCTATTTTTAAACGAAGCTGAGGTTAGATATGAAAACAATTAACCAAACTAGTAATTAATAGTGCCAAACGATAACGGGATTAATTAAAAATTAATCCCGTTTTTTCGTCCATAAAAGATTAAATATAAATAAAAAAAGCCCAATCTCATAGAAGAAATGTCCTATCTATTGTTAATCCTGAAAAAGGTATCATTAAATTTCCTAATTGTAGTGATCACAGTGTCATAACTTCACTGACCGAATCGTAGCGTCCACTCTCGACCATACGTTATACAAACCCGTCAAGCTGTTCACCCATACTGACAGATGTAATTTTTCGCATATCGTAACCTAACAGATTAGGCCAAATCGTCGCCTGCGTCCGTGTACGCCAGCATCCTGAAAAAATCAGATTGCTTCAAAGTATGTGTATCTTCCAGCACCGGGAAATCTGCTTTGTAAAAACTGGCGGCGTCACTGGCCGAAACCACGAATTCACCCTCGATAAAGGTTTTCTTCACGTCATCCACTTTTTTACTATATGAGTGTCGGAACACCGCAGAATAGCGCCCGCAGCTATCAAGAAAAACACACGTATCCCATCGGTGGTTCCCTTTTTTTCGAAAGTGGTGATAAACCTGACGGCCATATCTGGCCGCGTCTTCAATCTTATAGTTAAACATATAAATTCTTTCTATTATATTAATCTATCGTTCCGAAAATCTGGTTCTGTGCATCCAGTGGTAACATGTGAACATAATCCCAATATCATTGCAGATACTAGTTTATCAAAGCAGTTGGTAATCAAGTAAATAAAATATCTACCTGAATTTGTTGAATAATTATTTAAGTGCGTCGATTTTAGGTTGGTTGATGTTGTACTTTGCCGCTTCAGCCTGCACTTTGAGTGCCAGTTCCTCGGAAACCCATCCGTTCACAAAATGGAGCTTGCCGTCTTCGGTATCCAATGTGATGCTCTGATATAATTCCCAAATACGTTTAACTGTATTTCCAACGTTTTGCTTAGTCCGGCCAACACGTTCGGCAACATCTTTCCGCCTTTCTCCTTTAACCAATACGGAATGGCCGATTTCCGTGGTGAGATGGGTGAATGTCTGCATTGCTGGCAGAAGTCGGTTCCACTCATCTTGTGTCATTCTATTTTTTTGAGCCATTTCTTATCCTTGTTATATTGCTAATTTACCCAAATGATATAACGCAGGCCGCTTACGGTCAATCTGAGTAAATATTATATTTACGCGTTGATATTTTTGAGCAGGGAAAGCCAACTATGGTAGTAATGGGGCCTATTGGGGGTAATCAGCGAAGGAGTCCAATTACTGATCAGTATATTTAAATAGATTGCCCTTGAAAAAGAATAGTCACCGCTCGCCGCAAGACCAGATTAGGGAGCCCTCGGCGAGTCTGTCTGGTCGAGGAAGCGGAATATTTACGGACCTATCATATTGCACTTACACCCGTTATCCACATTTTTTAGTAGCTAATTATAGGTTTTTACTTATAGGTAAGATTTACAAGCAAAACATATAGGAATTACCTTACAGGTTTAGGGGGGGGGTGATCTATCGTGAATAAAGGGGGGTGATTTAACGTAGTTAGGGGGGTGATCTATCGTGGATAAGGGGGGTAATTTAACGCAGTTTAGGGGGGGTGATCTATCGTGGATAACTTCTTGTATCTACAAGTTTTTGACAGAGTTATCTACTTAAAAATATCACTGCTGCTAACCATATAATTCTGGATGTGAAGTAGAGGCTCCACTCCTTTGTAGTAACAACAATATCATCTTTTTATTCTCACGAAATTGCTGCCGAAACTGCAACAAGCACAGCTTTAAATAAATTATTCAACCGGTATAAAAAGACCCAATGGGCCTTTAGTCAGGATTTAAACGGAATAGGGGGAGGGGAAGCATAAAGTAAAAGCCCGCCTTTAACTGGCTCTACTTTTGCTTTGGGGTAGACGACTAGCACTTGCTTCAATGCTGACATGAAGGCTCTTTTGAAATCCTTATCAGCATTTTTACCGTTATATTCCTGCGCAAACTGATCACGTAGCTTTGTCCAGTAAAGTAACACCGGCCGCCCTTCAATTCGATGTAACCGATGTGCTAACCACGCGTAAATATCCAGTGCAAGCGCAGAACCTTTCAGTACGTGCAATGCTCTATTATCCAGAGGAACGGCACTCTCAATAAGTCCTTTGAAATAGCCCTCCGATAACGTTAGTACACCGGGCCAGAACGTTAGTTGCTTTGTGTCTTCATTTCTGAGCCAAGCATCAAATTGTTCTACGGGCTGGCCGTTGTACGTGCGTCCCTTGAAACCCAACTGTAAACGGCAAGCGGCCAACGCATGCATTTGTGTACGCAACGTTCTGTGACGTGCGCCCTGCGAGTCCATTCCCATCAAGCGAAGGAACTCGTTTGCACTGTGTCCTATGGCGATCTCTCGTGTCTTGTTACGCAAGGCATACGATGAAAGCCACGCCATTGTAAGACGGGGCATGGCCCCATATGGTAATAGTTGCTCTACGGGACCATTACCTTCATCGAGCCATCCAGCCTGAACTACAAGCCAGGCATCACCAGAACGACGCATAAACTCGCGGCCAGCGACTTTAGAACGGGGTAAACCTACCTGGCAGAGTATCGAGTGTGTAAAGACCATATCTTCACTCTGAGGCGGTTTCTGACGAATAAACGTAGCCGCATCAATGGTCTTCTTTTGCCGCTTGGTTAACGGCTTGTCATTTTCTTTTTTGATCATAGTCCCATGCTCTGATTTGGCTACTGTGATAATGTGTTGAATTGAAATTCGTAAAATTCCTACTGATGCAATAAATCAGCTAATACGAGAGTATATATAATAAAATAGTTTGAACCAGTGATGCTAATCCTAAGTTTTAGAAATTGCCAACAAGAATATAGTAAATTTGGAAAACGCTAATGAAGTAGTGAAGATTGAATCTTGGATGCCAGGTGATTAATTATCGAAAAATTGTGATTCTAAAAAAATCTTCGCTAAACGTTGGCAACCTTTGTAGTTCAGCTTGTGAAATTGCTGTTTTGTAACCACTTCCCATTTCTGTTTAAAAACCACTTGTTTAGTGCCATTCTTATACAGCCGATAAACTTTGGCGATAATTTTATATCCGCCATCAGAACGCTCATAGACTGCAAATGAAAATTCATTAGTGCTACGGGTGCTTTGATCCTGATAAACCTGTGATATCTGCTCGGTGTTGTATTATAGGTAATAATATATGGATACCCCACCACTTGTATGGGATATCTATAATACTAATTTTTATTTATTCCGGCCATTTGATACGACGTATAAAATTTAAACACGGCTCTTTTTCAGGAAAATCAGCAAAAAAATCAATCATTTTCATACAATGATCGCGAAAACCCTTTTCATCATTAACAGCCAAGTCAATACGACAAGTATATTTCTCACCACTCTCAAATCTAACGGTGATTTCTGTTTTATCATAACCCATCTTTACTAATGATGGCTGCTTTATTTGCCATTTGTTCAAAAATGGCAAATGGGAATATAACTTCTTTAACCGAAAAAATTTTTGATTCAGACCAATGAACTAGGCTGTGTCCCTTAATGTAAGTTGATAGTATTATCATCTAATTAGTTTAATACTGGAAAAAGATGATGGCCCGCTACGACATTCCTGATGACGCCTGGATATTGATAGAACCTTGTTTGCCCCCTGTACATTCAAAGCGAGCAGGACGTCCACATGTTGAACACCGCCGTGTGATGAATGGGATGTTCTGGGTGTTA
>NZ_PUJV01000032.1:0-41132 GCF_011189495.1 Photorhabdus stackebrandtii | reverse complement strand
CATGTGTTAGGCCTGCCGCCAGCGTTCAATCTGAGCCATGATCAAACTCTTCTATTAAAAGCTTGATGCTCAAAGAATTTTACTGTTCATTCGTCATGAATCAACTGTTGTTCACTCTTCAAGACTTAGTGTATTTTTTTTGTGATACGGTCTTGTGAGTGCCCACACAGATTGTCTGATTAATTGTTAAAGAGCAGGCTGAACTAAAAAATAACATTCTGGTTCAGCCGGGCTGCGTATACTACGCTTTTCGCCCGCAGAGTCAAGCGCTTATTCACTTTTCCCTGCCTGGCCTCACAATGTTTATCAGCGTTGTGTCGGTCAGTGGTGGCGCATTATAGGGGGTTCTTCGGCGCTGGCAAGTGTTTAATTACAAAAACAATCCGACCGCTCACAAATCAAGCGAAAACAGTGCTGAATTGCGACTCCTTGCACAAAATGGCAAAAAAAGAGGCAGTTTCCTACCTCTTTATTATCTTCAGTTAAGTATAAAGTTATTGTTTTGCCACTATATGGCTATTTTCCACATCCAGAGTAACTGGTTTTCCTGGTAATAGCTGACCGGAAAGTATCTTTTGAGCTAATGGGTTTTCGATTTCCTGCTGGATAGCTCGTTTCAATGGTCGTGCGCCATACACAGGATCGAACCCAGCTTCTCCTAGCATTTCCAACGCTTGCTGAGTAATAGTAACCTGATAGCCACGCTCTTCCAGACGCTTGTACAAACGTTGCAATTGAATATCTGCAATTGCTGACAAATGCCGACGTCCTAATGGATGGAACACAACAACTTCATCAATACGGTTAATAAACTCCGGTCTGAAATGATGGTTAACAGTTTCCATCACCATATCTTTCATTTCGCCATAATTTAGGCTACCAAAACGCTCTTGAATCATGTCCGAACCCAGGTTAGAAGTCATGATCACAACCGTGTTACGGAAATCGACAGTACGACCTTGCCCATCAGTCAACCGACCATCATCCAATACCTGCAACAAAATGTTAAAAACATCCGGGTGCGCTTTTTCCACCTCATCAAGCAAAATGACAGAGTAAGGTCGACGACGAACAGCCTCTGTCAGATAGCCGCCTTCTTCGTAACCGACATATCCTGGAGGTGCCCCCACCAACCGTGATATTGCATGCTTTTCCATAAACTCAGACATGTCGATACGCACCATGGCATCATCGCTGTCAAACAGGAAATTAGCCAAAGCTTTGCATAACTCAGTTTTACCCACTCCGGTTGGGCCAAGGAACAAGAATGAACCAATCGGCCGGTTTGGGTCAGATAATCCAGCCCGATTACGGCGAATCGCATTGGATACCGCATCTACCGCTTCATCCTGACCAATAACACGTTTGTGCAATTCTTGGTCCATGCGCAGCAGCTTATCTTTTTCACTCTCAAGCATTCTGGAAACCGGAATACCCGTCCAACGAGCAAGAATTTCAGCAATTTCCGCATCAGTAACTTTGTTACGTAGCAGTTTCATTGGCTTACCTTCAGCTTGTGTGGCTGCGGCAAGCTGCTTCTCCAATCCAGGTATTTTCCCATACTGAATTTCAGACATCTTCGCTAAATCACCACTACGGCGTGCTTGTTCCAGACTGATACGGGCATTTTCCAGTTCTGCTTTTATATTCTGAGTACCAGTAAGTTCAGCTTTCTCAGCTTTCCATTCTTCTTCCAGTTCAGAATATTCCCGTTCTTTTTCAATCAGCTCTTCATTAAGCATTTCAAGCCGTTTTTTACTCGCATCATCAGATTCTTTTCTCAGTGCCTGCTGTTCCAGCTTTAATTGAATAACCCGACGTTCCAGACGGTCCAGCGTTTCAGGTTTTGAGTCCATTTGCATACGTAGACTGGCACCAGCTTCATCAATCAGGTCGATAGCTTTGTCCGGCAACATACGATCTGAGATATAACGATGAGATAATGTTGCTGCCGCGACAATCGCAGGGTCTGTAATCTGTACATGGTGATGTAGTTCATAACGCTCTTTCAGGCCACGCAAAATAGCGATGGTATCTTCCACTGAAGGTTCTGCAACGTAGACTTTTTGGAAACGACGCTCCAGTGCAGCATCTTTTTCAATATATTGGCGATATTCGTCCAATGTAGTTGCACCTACACAGTGAAGTTCACCGCGGGCCAGAGCAGGTTTCAGCATGTTACCGGCATCCATTGCCCCCTCAGCTTTACCTGCACCAACCATAGTGTGTAATTCGTCAATAAACAGAATAATACTGCCTTCCTGTTTAGAAAGATCATTCAGCACACCTTTCAATCGCTCTTCAAATTCACCACGATATTTAGCTCCTGCTAACAGTGCCCCCATATCTAGAGAAAGAACCCGCTTATTTTTCAGTCCTTCAGGAACTTCTCCATTAATAATTCGTTGAGCAAGCCCTTCGACAATAGCAGTTTTACCAACCCCAGGTTCACCAATCAAGACAGGGTTATTTTTGGTACGGCGTTGCAATACCTGAATAGTGCGACGAATTTCTTCATCACGGCCAATCACCGGATCAAGTTTGCCTTGTTCAGCACGTTCAGTCAGATCAATGGTATATTTTTTAAGAGCTTGGCGTTGATCTTCCGCGCCTTGGTCATTAATTTTTTCACCACCACGCATTTGTTCTATTGCCTTAATGATTTTTTCTTTTGTTGCTCCGACAGTTTTCAATATGTCGCTCAATGTGCCACGCTCTTCCAGCGCTGCCAGAACAAATAATTCTGAGGAAATAAAATTATCCCCCGCTTTTTGTGCTAGTTTGTCGCACAGATTTAAATGACGAATTAAGTCATTAGATGGTTGCACATCACCACCAACACCCTGTACTCGTGGCAAACGTTCTAAAACCTGCTCAAGCTGGTTGCTGAAACGGCCTGCATCAATTCCAACTAACATTAATAACGGACGAACAGAACCACCTTCTTGTTTTAACAGTGAGCTCATCAAGTGAATTGGTTCGATGAATTGATTATCATGCCCCAGCGCAAAGGACTGGGCATCAGCGAGAGCAAGCTGGAATTTATTAGTAAGACGATCCAGACGCATAACACCTCCAATACTGATTTCAGAATTTTGCTACTGGAGATTAAATGAGGCCATTCCTCAAATATTCAAGGTGATTCTGAAAAGCAAATTGTGAGGTATTCTCTTATGCGCCAGTGGATCGCCCTATGGGTAGGTTATATCAGCCAGATTAAAGTTGCCATACGTCCAGTGATTCCATCACGACGATAAGAGAAAAATTTCTCTTTATTACTGACAGTACACTCAATCCCGCCAAAAATCGCTTTTACACCAACAGATTGCAATTTTAATTTTGCCAGCAAATATATATCTGCTAAATATTTTTCACCAAAAGGCATAAAAGCTTTACTTAGATCAGAATTCTGTGCAATGAACGCTTCCATAACTTCACTGCCAACTTCAAATTCTTTCGCGCCAATTGCCGGCCCCAACCAAGCTTGAATCTGATCAGGTTCAGTTTTAAATTGAGCAATCGTATTCTCTAACACTCCAGCGCATAGACCACGCCAACCAGAATGAGCGGCTGCAACCTCATCACCAGCAGAGCTGCAAAACAGTACAGGCAAGCAATCTGCTGTCATCACAGCACAAACCTGCCCGGGAATGTTGGTGTAAACAGCATCAGCTTTATTATCTTCCACTGGCTGACCATTAAGCCTTACAACACGAGTGCCATGGACCTGTTCTAACCAGGCCGGCTGTTGAGGCAATTCTGCCACTTTAGCCAGAATATGCCTGTTTTGTTCAACAACATCAGGCTCATCGCCAACATGCTTACCAAGGTTCAGACTATCATAAGGCGACAAACTGATTCCTCCCAAACGGGTGGAACTACAGGCTTTTACTGTCGTCGGTTGTGGCCAGGCTGGAAAAATAAGCGACGTCATTTACCAATCCATTTCGTCTTTAAACGCTTCTGCATCAGCTTTTAATGCATTAATCAGAATAACCATATCTTTAGGTAAGTTAGCATGCCATTCCATTTCAATTCCGGTAATCGGATGATAAAGACGTAGCATTGTGGCGTGCAATGCCTGACGATCAAAGTTGCGCATCACATCGCGGAATTCATAGGAAGCGCCTTTCAAAGGACGAGGACGACCACCATACAGAGGATCTCCCACCAATGAGTGACTAATATAGGCCATGTGGACACGTATCTGATGCGTTCTACCCGTTTCCAGCCGCAAACGCAAACGAGTATGTGCCCTGAAATGCTCCATCACCCGATAGCGGGTAATTGCAGGTTTTCCCATCGGATGTACTGCCATATGTGTGCGTTTTGTCGGATGACGCGAAATAGGCTCTTCAATTATTCCACCAGCAGTCATACGACCTGTTGCTACAGCTTCATACTCACGGGTAATTTCGCGTAGTTGGAGTGATTCCACCAAACGAGTTTGAGCAGGAACAGTTTTAGCAATGACCATAAGCCCTGTCGTATCTTTATCAAGGCGGTGAACAATGCCCGCCCGTGGAACATCGGCTATTTCAGGGTAACGATATAACAGAGCATTTAATACCGTACCGTCTGAATTTCCCGCACCGGGGTGAACAACCAAACCACGTGGCTTATTTATTACCAGAATGTCATCATCTTCATAGACAATATCTAACGAAATATTCTGAGGCTCCCAACGTGCATCTTCCTCAATGATGGCATCAATTGAGATTTCTTCACCGCCCAGCACTTTTTCTTTTGGCTTATTGATTAATTTGCCATTAACCTGAACTCTATCATCCAAGATCCAATCTTTTATGCGTGATCTTGAATAATCAGGGAACAATTCGGCCAAAGCCTGATCTAAACGTTGACCGAGCTGAGAATCGGCGACTGTTGTATTAAGTCGTATTTGTTGTGCCATATATTATTTCTACACTTACGTTGAGTTTTGACGGCAGAGCCGTTTAATTTAATATAGTGTGCTATTGTAACTCGATCTTTTGCCGGGAGCTTCATGGATAGTCTCCCAGAAAAACACTCAGAGGATAATCAACACGTGATGATACGCATAAAACATCTGGTGGCAGCAGCCACATTGAGCCTGGTACTTGCCGGGTGCTCTGGTAGTAAAAATGCTGTCCCAGACAGCCCACCTTCGGAGATTTACTCCGAGGGTCAAGAAAAACTGCAAAACGGTAACTATAAAGCTGCGATCTCGCAATTGGAAACCCTCGATAACCGCTATCCATTTGGCCCTTATTCACAACAAGTACAACTCGATCTGATTTATGCTTATTATAAATCCTCTGACTTGGCAATGGCATTAGCCTCCATTGACCGTTTCATGCGCCTAAACCCAACTCACCCCAACATTGATTATGTTCTGTATATGCGCGGATTAACCTCACAAACATTGGATAACAGCGCACTGCAAAGTTTCTTCGGCATTGACCGCTCAGATCGTGATCCTGAACATGCCAGGGCATCATTCAGGGATTTTAGCCAATTAGTACGTTATCATCCTAACAGCCTCTATGCTGCCGATGCCAGTAAGCGTTTAGTGTTTATTAAAGAGCGCCTGGCGAAATATGAACTTTCTGTTGTGGAATATTATAACAAACGTGGCGCTTATGTCGCGGTGGTAAATCGAGCGGAACAAATGCTACGAGATTATCCTGATACACCGTCAACCCTGAAGGCACTGCTTTATATGGAAAAGGCTTATGCACGTTTGGGCTTAACAGCTCAGGCAGATAAAGTAGCAAAACTCATTGCTGCTAATCCAGTATAAAAAAACAGACAAAATAAAACAGCAGTTCCAGCTGCTGTTTTATTTTTTACTTATAAAACACAAAAAAGGACTGTTTATCAAGAGGGTTAATAAAGACTCAACTTATCAATAATGTCTCATAAGCTTTAATCCCGCAATAGATATTCTTCACATTCTTATCGCTAATCACAATTACTTCAACTACTTGCCACATATCTGATTAAAAGTGATTTAGATCACTTTTTTCATGAAAAAGAAATGTATGCTGAAATTATTGAAGGTGGATAATCAATAATGAGAGGTAACTATATGATAGTGAATATTACCAGCAAACAAATGGAGATTACCCCGGCAATTCGCAACCACGTAGAAAACCGTCTGAGTAAACTGAATAAATGGCAAGTAAACCTGATAAATCCTCATATTATTCTATCAAAAGGCCCTCAATTTTTTATGGCTGATGCAACTATAAGTATACCAAATGGTACTCTGGTTGCAGGTGCAAAACATGAAGATATGTATGCTGCCATCAATGAATTATTAGCAAAACTGGAACGTCAGTTGAATAAAGTACAGCACAAAGGAGAAGCTCGCCGTACTTATAACAGTGTTAAAGAATTAAATCTTGACCTAGAAACACAACAATAAAATAACTATGGTTTTCTCTAACGCGTTCGATTTGGGCGCGTTTTTTTATTGACAGAAACAACAACATAAGGTTAATTAGGGTATATTGTTTATGCAAACTATGAATATGATGAATACAAACCTGTTTTTCTTCTCCTTCTTTTTTACCTTCCCCTAAGGAGGCTTTCGTCCTTGAAGAAAGAACCAGAAGACGAACAGCAAGCCTCCCAATTGGGAGGCTTTTTTCTGTCCAATACAAACATATTATTGTCAGAATATGAATAACCAATTAGGAACTCATTATGGATCAAAACAATTTGCTGAGAATACGGAAAAAAGTCAGCGAACTTGATTTAAAGTTACTGATTTTACTGGCAGAACGACGCCAATTAGCCTCTGATATTGCACAAACTAAATTACAGAATAATCGTCCCATCAGAGACAAAGATCGTGAACGGGAACTATTAGATGTTCTAATTAAAAAAGGAAAAAGCCACGGGCTTGATGGCTTCTATATCACCCGTCTGTTTCAAACGATCATCGAAGATTCTGTACTCACTCAGCAAGCATTATTACAGCAACACCTCAATCAAACCCCCTACGATTCAGCTCGTATTGCGTTCCTTGGTCCTCGTGGTTCCTATTCCCATATCGCAGCCCGCCAATATGCAGCACGTCATTTTGATCAATTGGTTGAATGCAGTTGCCATAAGTTCCAGGATATCTTCCCCCTGGTTGAAACAGGACAGGCTGATTACGGAATATTGCCGATTGAAAACACCAGTTCTGGCTCTATCAATGATGTTTACGACTTATTACAACATACCAGTTTGTCAATTGTAGGAGAAATAACGATTCCCATTAACCATTGCCTGCTGGTTGCAAGCAATACAGAACTATCACAGATAAAAACGGTTTACAGCCACCCTCAACCATTCCAACAATGCAGTCAATATATTAATCAATTCCCGCATTGGAAAATTAAATATTGCGAAAGCACCGCCGCAGCTATGCAAAAAGTCGCTGAACAGAACTCACCAGAAATTGCAGCTTTAGGCAGTGAAGCCGGTGGTGCGCTTTATCAGTTACAAGTCCTGGAACAAAATCTGGCAAATCAATCACATAATATTACCCGTTTTATTATCGTTGCCCGTCAGCCTATCGAGGTTTCAGAACAGGTACCATCCAAAACGACATTTATTATGGCTACTGGGCAACAAGCGGGAGCGTTAGTAGATGCACTTATGGTACTAAAAGAACATAATATCATTATAAGCAAACTGGAATCTCGGCCGATTAGCGGAAATCCGTGGGAAGAGATGTTTTATATTGATGTCCAGGCTAATATTCGTTCAATCAATATGCAACATGTCCTGAAAACATTAGCGGAAATTACTCACTCATTAAAAGTATTGGGGTGTTATCCAACAGAAAGTATAGTTCCTGTCAGTCCATCCTGATTAAAAAGAACCGGATATTTCGATATCCGGTTCTTTTTAATTATTGACGACTATCATTCGCTTGTTGAAGCAATACTCTGCTCTCTTTCATAAAGTGAAACGCATAATCACCAAACCATTCACTAACATCTTTAAAACTACTGATAAATGCCTGTTTATCCTGGCCTTCCAGTAACTCAAGCGCTTGCCCAAAACTTTGGTGATAACGACGTATAAGATTAATATTCTCTGGTGATGACATAATAATATCAGCGTAAAGCTGAGGATCTTGCGCAAACAATCGCCCCACCATAATCAGTTCCAGGCGGTAAATTGGTGAGGATATTGATAACAATTGTTGTAAATCAGTACCTTCCTGTGCAAGATGTTGCCCATAAGCGAACGTTGTGAAGTGGCGTAACGCCTGGATAAAACTCATATTTTTATCATGCTGTTCAGCATCCATCTGATGCAGGCAAGCCCCCCAAATCAGCAGCTGTTCCAAAAACCACTGATAAGCTTCCTCTTGGCGTCCATCACAGTAAACAACAACCTGTTTTGCCAAGCTGCCCACATCCGGCCCAAACATAGGATGTAGCCCCAGCACTGGACCGTTGTGCACATCAAGCATAGCTTGTAATGGTTTCTGTTTGATAGATGCCAAATCCACCAAAATACAACGGTCAGGTAATGGTGGTAAACGGCGAATAACCTCTTCTGTCAGATGAATAGGTACACTGATAATGACCATACCCGCACCAGTCAGAATCTGCTCTGCGTCAGACCAATCTTGTGATTCCAGATTTTTGACCTCATAACCAGACAAAGTTAACAAGCGACCAAACAGTTTCCCCATTTTACCCAAGCCACCAACAATGACTATTGACCCCAATTGAGGGCAAAGAGTTTTAAATCCTTTGTCATTCTCACTGGTATAAGACTCCCGCATAATGCGACGCAGAATATCTTCAATTAAATCCGGTGGAACACCAAAATCTTCAGCCTCCTGCCGACGTGAAGCAAGCATCGCAGTTTCTCTGTCAGGCGCATAAATTGGCAACCCATTCTGGCTTTTTACCTCACCGACCTCTGCAACTAATTCCAGTCGCTTTGCCAGTAAATCCAACAAAGCCTTATCCACTTCATCAATCTTGTCCCGCAATTGAGATAATTCAGCCACCATACTTATTACCCTGCTTTTTTCAATATCGTAATTCTTTGCGACAATTGCGAACTGATTTGCTGATGCAATTTTCTCAGAACCGCTTCTGTGGTCTGCCAACTAATACAAGCGTCAGTCACTGATACTCCATATTTCATTTCACTACGAGGTTGATCAGAAGATTGGTTACCTTCATTAATATGGCTCTCCAACATAATCCCAGTGATAGATTGGTTACCCGAAATAATCTGTTCTGCTACAGAATCTACAACCTCGCTTTGGCGACGAAAATCTTTATTAGAGTTACCATGGCTGCAATCAATCATCAAGGAAGGCAATAATCCGGACTTCATCATCTGCTGTTCACATTCCATTACATGTTCAGCACTGTAATTAGGTGTCTTGCCTCCACGTAAAATAATGTGTCCATTCGGATTCCCTTGTGTTTGTAACAAACATACCTGCCCTGACTGATTTATTCCCATAAAACGATGAGGCATAGCGGCTGCACGCATCGCATTAATTGCTGTACTTAGGCTACCATCAGTCCCATTTTTGAAACCAACCGGCATAGACAAACCTGAAGCCATTTCCCGGTGCGTCTGAGATTCTGTCGTTCTTGCGCCGATTGCAGACCAACTAAACAAATCGCCTAAGTACTGTGGGCTATTCGGATCTAAAGCCTCTGTTGCAAGAGGTAATCCCATTTTAACCAAGCTAAGTAGTAAACGACGAGCAATATGCAAGCCAGCTTCCACATCAAATGAACCATCCATGAATGGATCGTTAATAAGACCTTTCCAACCCACTGTTGTACGAGGTTTTTCAAAATAGACACGCATTACAATGTACAGACTGTCACTTAATTCAGAAGAAAGTACGGCCAAACGATGAGCATAATCCAAAGCTGCATCCACATCATGAATAGAGCAAGGACCACACACGACCAGCAAACGGGGATCACGACGCTGAATAATGTCAGCAATTATTTTACGTGCATTTGCAATAGCATGCAGATCATTACCACTGAGTGAATATTGTTGTTTTAATTCTTCCGGAGTTATAAGAATTTGTTCACCACTGATGTGAACGTTATTAAGTGCATCTTTTTGTATGAACATTTCAGTTATCTCCTCAAATTATCATTATGTGTTAATTTATTTTTATGTTTTTTATGTATTTGACCAATAACATATCACGCATCGTAAAGAATACAATCCAAATGTGTAAATAAAATATAAATAGTGTAAATTTTTATTTACAAAAACAAAGACTTAATCCAAATTACAAATATACCCAGATAGTTATTAATAATATTAAAATTATCCCAAATAAAAACACATTAGGAATAATTATCATATTCAAATAAAAATTAATATCAAAACACAATAATTAATATTTTATTATTATTGACTTTGTATATTTATCTTTAAAACCATCAAGTAAAAACAAAATATTCATCTCGTTTTTATTATTGAAAATAAATAACATTAACAATCATATTTTATATTTAAGTTAGATTATCTCAATTTATTTATATGAAATTAATGAATCATACCAATAAAATATTAAGGTATGTCAAATTCACTCTTTTCCATTAATTAAGAAAATTTATGATAATACTACAGCCAGCGATATATAGTTATATGCTTATTACTAGCAGACGTTATGAAGGGAACCTGTGTCACCAGTTCTTATATATGGGTTATATCCTGAAGAAAATATTTATGCAGATCTTTACTAAACTCAATATTAAGGGCCGGAAAATCCGGCCTTTTCATTAAAAGAATCGCTACAGAGCTTGCTGCAAAAAAGCGACCAATTCCTGATTAACTTTATGGGGTTGCTCCAATGTGGAAATATGCCCGGCATCCTGAATAACAACATAATCACAGCGAAGTATTTCAGCCATCAAGTAACCTTCTAAGGGCGGACGAGGAATATCTTGTTCACCAGTGATAACAAGAGCTGGAATATCTAATTTTTCCAACAAATGAGTCCTATCTTCACGCCCAAAAATCATTCGCCCTAACGGAACAATGCTATTACATAATACTTCCGCAGGAATTGTTACCAAACGCTGAGTTAACTCATCAACCAAATTTTGCGCGGGTTGCTGACTGAAAAAGATTGGCACTATCTGTTGCAAGAGAGATTGCGGAATAGCGCCAGCCTGCTCTATCACATCCAACATAGCAAAGTATTTTTTATGAGTAATCTCAGGTTCTAACCCCACAAAGGTATCCATCAGAACTAATGCTTTAACTCTGTTCGGTACCATCGCGGCTAATTCAGTCCCCCACATACCGCCAGCCGATAAACCAATTACAGCAAATTCTTTAATTCCAAGTTGATCCATCAACGCCAGGTAATCTCTCGCCAAATCGGCCAACGTTTTATGTTGCTCTGGTAATTCCGCCGAATTCCCGTGTCCCCACAAATCGGGAGCGATCACTCTGTATTTTTTACTTAAAACTTCGATTTGTGGTGCCCACATATCAGAGTTAAACAAATAACTATGCCCCAGTAATAACGGGAAACCTTCTCCTTCATCTCGGTAAGCCATTGTTTTATTATGTAGTTGAATAGTTTTCAAAATAAATCCTTATTTTAGTTAGTCATGCATGAAATCATTTTAAAATACTCAAGATAATTTTCTTTAAGATTATTACTGTCAGATAATAAGATATTGCCGAGTGATTCATTGATGAATTAAAAATACAAAAAAAGAGGCCAGCAATTACTGGCCTCTTCAACGATAACTTTCGGATGTAACGAAAGCGTATTATTTGCTGTTCAAACGCTCTTTAATACGAGCAGCTTTACCAGAACGCTCACGCAGATAGTACAATTTAGCTCTACGAACAGCACCACGACGTTTAACGCTAATGCTGTCTACGACTGGGGAGTGAGTTTGGAATACACGCTCAACACCTTCGCCGTTAGAAATCTTGCGAACAGTGAATGCAGAGTGCAGACCGCGGTTACGAATAGCGATAACCACGCCCTCGAATGCCTGCAGACGTTTCTTAGAACCTTCTACGACCCATACCTTAACTTCCACGGTGTCACCCGGACGGAATGAAGGTACGTCTTGCTTCATCTGCTCTTGTTCAAGTTGTTTAATAATGTTGCTCATAATAATTCTCTTACCCTAGGTAAACTGATATATCAAAGACATTCCCTTTGGGATATGTCTGGATTAATTCGTTGCTTCAACCAGATGTTCCCGCTGGAACTCTGCCAGCAATATCCTTTGCTCGTCAGTCAGAGCTAGGTTTTCCAGAAGTTCAGGTCTTCTAAGCCAGGTCCGGCCAAGCGATTGTTTCATACGCCAACGATTAATTTCAGCATGATTCCCCGATAACAGAACGGATGGAACTTCCATGCCATCTAGTACCTCCGGGCGGGTATAGTGCGGACAATCCAGCAATCCATCAGCAAAAGAGTCTTCTTCAGCCGATGCCTGATGCCCCAGAACTCCCGGAATGAACCGGGAAACAGAGTCAATCATGGTCATTGCAGGAATTTCACCACCACTGAGCACGTAATCACCGATAGACCATTCTTCGTCAATCTCAGTTTGAATAACTCGCTCATCTATCCCTTCATAGCGGCCACAAATCAAAATCAGTTTCTCATTTGTTGCCAGCTCACAAACTCCTTGTTGATTGAGTTTGCGCCCCTGAGGTGAAAGATAAATCACCTTTGCATCTTCGCCTGCCGCAGTTTTTGCTGCATGAATAGCTTCCCGTAAAGGCTGAACCATCATCAACATGCCTGGACCACCGCCGTAAGGTCGATCGTCAACAGTACGATGCCGGTCGTAGGTAAAATCCCGTGGATTCCAGCATTCAATACTTAACAGGCCATTCTTTACTGCCCGGCCAGTTACCCCATAATCGGTTATTGCGCGGAACATTTCAGGAAACAGGCTAATAACCCCAATCCACATTACAGCGTCCCACTCATTTAAACCGTTTATAACCGGAGTTTAAAAACCAGGATCCCAATCTACGTCAATAGTTTTAGTAGCGAGATCGACTTTCTTGATAACCTGCCCATCAAGAAACGGAATCAGCCGTTCCTTGACACCGAATGCATCTTTCAGGCTTGCTTTAACTACCATTACATCATTAGAACCGGTTTCCATCATGTCACTGACAGTACCCAGGCTATAACCTGTTGTGCTTACTACCTGGCAACCCATCAGGTCTTTCCAGTAGTAATCACCCGCATCCAGTTCCGGTAGTTGCGCTGAATCTACGGTAATTTCGCAATTAATCAGTAAATTCGCAGCATCCCGATCATCAATACCTTTAATTTTGACGATCATATCCTGATTGTGGTGTTTCCAGGCTTCCAGTTCGATGTGTTGCCACTGACCTGCCCGTTGGATAAACCACGGTTGATACTCAAAAATGTCTTCGGCATGTTCGGTGGAAGAAAAAACTCTGAGCCAACCACGAATACCATAAGTTGAACCCAGTTTCCCCAATACGATTGGACTCACAGGAAGTTCAAGGCTGGTTTGCTTGCTCATAGTTACCACCGCGACAGATTAAGCTGCTTTTTTAGCGTCTTTGATCAGTGAAGAAACACGATCAGACACAGTTGCACCCAGACCCACCCAATGTTCAATGCGGTCCAGATCTAAACGCAGAGCTTCTGCTTTCCCTGTTGCAATAGGGTTGAAGAAGCCAACGCGCTCAATAAAGCGACCATCACGCGGGTTGCGGCTATCGGTCACTACGACTTGATAAAACGGACGCTTTTTTGCGCCGCCACGAGCTAAACGAATTGTTACCATAACATCCTCATTAGTTAACAAAACAACCAGACTCCATCGAGGAATGAAGTCCGGCTGTCAGATAAAAAGCCCGAAAAGTTTACTCACTTTGGCGCAAAAAGCAATCCAAAGTCGATATTCTTCGAGACTTTATCAATTAACGGCCCATAAATCCGGGTGGCATCATGCCTTTCATGCCACGCATCATTTTCGCCAGACCGCCTTTCTTCATTTTCTTCATCATGCGCTGCATTTCGTCGAATTGTTTAAGCAAGCGGTTAACATCCTGAACCTGAGTACCGGAACCACCGGCAATGCGGCGTTTACGGGACCCTTTGATAATTTCCGGTTTTTCCCGCTCTTTACGCGTCATGGAGTTTATAATAGCTTCCATTTTCACCAGCACTTTATCATCCATCTGGGATTTTACTGCATCAGGCACCTGAGACATTCCCGGCATTTTGCTTAACATGCTCGCCATACCGCCCATATTGCGCATTTGTTTAAGCTGGTCAAGAAAGTCATTTAAATCGAAGCCGTCACCTTTTTTTAGCTTAGAAGCCAGCTTTTCCGCTTGGGTACGATCAACTTTGCTTTCAATCTCTTCAATCAGAGAGAGAACATCACCCATCCCAAGAATTCGAGAGGCAATACGATCCGGGTGGAAAGGTTCCAGTGCATCAGTTTTTTCACCAACACCCAGGAATTTAATTGGTTTACCGGTGATATGGCGAATAGACAGAGCAGCGCCGCCACGAGCATCACCATCGACTTTAGTCAACACCACACCCGTCAGTGGCAATGCTTCATTAAAAGCTTTTGCTGTATTCGCGGCATCCTGGCCCGTCATAGCATCAACAACAAACAGGGTTTCCACTGGATTAATGGCTTCATGAACCTGTTTGATCTCATCCATCATAGCTTCGTCAACATGAAGACGACCAGCAGTATCCACCAACAGCGCATCATAGAATTTCAACTTGGCATGTTGTACAGCTTTAGTCACGATATCGACCGGTTTTTCCTGAGCATCGGAAGGGTAGAAATCAATACCGACTGTCTGCGCCAACGTTTCAAGCTGTTTGATCGCAGCCGGACGATAGACGTCAGCAGAGACCACCAAAACTTTTTTCTTTTGTTTTCCTTTCAGAAAATTACCCAATTTAGCAACGCTGGTCGTTTTACCTGCACCTTGCAAACCAGCCATCAATACAACAGCCGGAGGCTGAGTAGAGAGATTCAGTTCACTGTTAACTTCTCCCATTGCCTTAACCAGTTCATTCTGAACAATTTTGACAAATTCCTGTCCGGGGGTAAGGCTTTTGTTAACTTCGTGACCTACCGCGCTCTCTTTAACGCACGAAATAAAGTCACGCACTACAGGCAATGCGACATCAGCCTCAAGTAAAGCCATGCGAACTTCGCGCAGTGTCTCTTTAATATTGTCTTCAGTCAGTCGCCCACGGCCACTGATATTGCGCAATGTGCGCGATAGTCTGTCAGTTAAATTATCAAACATTGTCTCTGCTCAATTTTTAAAAATGGGCTACCTGTAAGCGTATTCTAAAAATTATAACACGATGATAAAGGGATCTCTGCACAGAGATTCGCACGGATGATTAACAACGGTTGGAGGCTACCCTTGCTGGCGCTATACTTAAGCTTTAATTCACCGAAAATTATCGCTAAAACGACTAACGCTATGCCAGTATTCTCTATAATTGCTTTATTCGCTTATTTACTCAGCCTGGTACTGATTATTCCCGGCTTACTGCGGAAACCAAATGGATACCGCAGACTGGCATTGCTTTCAGCGATTGTCGCTTTAATTTGTCATGCAATTGCGCTTAAATACAAGATCTTTCACGTCAGCAGTGGGCAGAATCTCACACTCTTGAATCTGGGTTCTATTGTCAGCTTACTTATCTGTATCATAATGACAATTGTCGCTTCCCACGGCCGTGCCTGGTTCCTACTGCCCATTGTCTATAGTTTTGCCATGATAAATCTGGCATTAGCCAGCCTTATGCCCGGTGAATTCATTACTCATCTGGAAGCCAGCCTTGAATTATCTATTCATATCGGCTTGGCCCTGCTTGGCTATGCGACTTTGCTTATCGCTGCACTGTATGCTTTACAACTTGGGTGGCTGGATCATCAGCTTAAAAATAAAAAACTGACTTTTACTCCGGATATGCCCCCACTAATGTTCATCGAACGCAAAATGTTTCATATCACTCAGGTTGGCGTAATATTACTGACTCTGACACTCTGCACCGGCATCCTCTATATGGATAATATTTTCAGTAAGGAGAATATCCATAAAGCAGTTCTGTCTATCATCGCGTGGTTTGTCTACATTGTTTTACTATGGGGCCACTACCATGATGGATGGCGTGGCAAACGAGTTATTTGGTTTAATCTGATTGGTGCATTTACCCTGACACTTGCCTATTTTGGCAATCGATTATTGCAAGAAATCATGATTTATTAAAAACATGATGTCCAATCAGCATCAATATTTGGAAGGAATTTTGTTTTGGAGCATGTCTCAACAAGCACATTAATTATCATTTTAATCATTATGCTTCTCGTTTCAGCGTACTTCTCCGCTTCTGAGACAGGTATGATGACACTGAACCGCTACCGCTTACGTCATCTGGCAAAGCAAGGAAGCCATTCTGCACGCAGAGTTGAACTATTGCTTCGTCATCCTGACCGGCTTATAAGCCTGATTCTTATCGGCAACAATTTGGTTAATATTCTAGCCTCTGCACTCGCTACCATCATTGGTATGCGCCTTTATGGTGATGTCGGGGTCGCTATCGCAACAGGTGTTCTGACCTTTATCGTGCTGATATTTTCTGAAGTTATGCCGAAGACTATAGCCGCTCTCTATCCTGAAAGAATCGCTTTTCCGAGCAGTTTCCTGCTGTGCCCATTACAAAAAATCATGATGCCGTTAGTTTGGCTGCTAAATAAAATTACCTTATTGTTAATGCGTTGCCTCGGTATCAAACACCCTACCAACCACAATGATGCAATTAGTAAAGATGAACTACGCACTATTGTGAATGAATCAGATGCCAAGCTATCACGGCAAAATCAGGATATGCTGATTTCAATTTTAGACCTGGAAAAAGTCACCATCGGCGACATTATGGTTCCCCGTAATGAAATTGTTGGTATTGATATTAATGATGACTGGAAATCCATCATACGTCAGTTAACTCATTCACCTCATGGCCGGATCGTGCTTTATCGTGATTCACTTGATGATGCCATTGGTATGCTCCGTGTACGTGAAGCTTACCGACTGATGACGGAAAAAAAAGAATTCACCAAAAGAAACCTGATTAAAGCAGCGGATAAAATTTACTATATCCCGATCAGCGCCCCACTTAATGTTCAACTGGTAAACTTCCAACGCAATAAGGAAAAAGCCGGACTTATCGTTGATGAATACGGTGATATTCAAGGGCTGGTAGCTGTTGAAGATATTCTTGAAGAGATCGTCGGTGATTTTACAACATCAATGTCTCCATCTCTGGCTGAAGAAGTTTCACCTCAAAGCGACGGTACTATTTTAGTTGACGGGACAGCCAACATCCGTGAATTAAATAAAGCTTTTAACTGGGCATTACCTGTTGAGGGACCACGAACAGTTAATGGTATGGTGCTTGAAGAGTTAGGAGAAATACCTGCACTGAATGTACAAGTGCAAATTGGCAAATATAATTTTGAAGTGCTTTCTGTGAACGATAATGTCATTAAACAAGTTCGAGTCACGCCCATCAACCAACTTGCTGGACAAAAAGCACAAACAGCTTAAATGACCGCTTAAGATCCATACCGTTGGAGGTATGCTACAACTCCCCCCAACGGTATATTTTTGCTAATATCTCATTGAAAAAATTCGAAATCTCATTGCTGTTATAGAGCTATACATGCAATTCTGTCAGCTTTTCTTCTGGTAATGCCAGTTCATCATTCTTATTAATACGAACATCTGAATCAAGAATATGGCGGGCAATATCCTGAGCCTCTGTCAGTGAATGCATGTGATAAGTACCGCATTGATAAATATTTAATTCTGGGATCTGATTCTGATCTTTCACTTTCAATACATCGGCCATTGCTGCTTTCCAAGCTTCAGCAACACGTATTTCTGCTGGCGCACCAACCAGGCTCATATAAAAACCAGTTCGACACCCCATTGGTGATATATCAACAATTTCAACACCATCACCATTGAGATGGTTACGCATAAAACCAGCAAATAAATGTTCAAGTGTATGAATACCCTTCTCAGGCATAACCTCTTTATTTGGCACACAGAAGCGTAAATCAAAAACCGTGATGGTGTCACCATGAGGCGTTTTCATGGTCTTAGCAACTCTGACAGCTGGTGCAACCATACGGGTATGGTCAACAGTGAAACTATCCAGTAAAGGCATTTCTTCATCTCCACAAAAAATTCAGCTTTTTTTACAGGCAAATGAAACCTTTTCATCTACCATCGGTCGTAAAGAGTGAAAGACGCGCAATTATTACCATTCCTATTTTTCCAGAAGGTTTTATTTGGTCACTATTATTAGTGGCCATTTTCTTCTCTAGCATCCTGCCTGTTGTTTCAGATATTCATCAAAACTGATGGTATCTTCATGTTCCAACGCGTCTTGTCTCTCCAAGGAAGCCCTGCGTTCAATAGCGAACTGTTTGTCGCTAATAACCTCATATTTTTCATTGATTAATTGATGATGATATTTATCTGCCAATTCCAGCCCAAAGCCACCGATGCCCTGAGTCTTCATTTTCTCCAGCACACGAGCCGATAAAGTCAGTGATGAATCATCAAACATAGCAATCAATTCTTCGCAAACCTTCCGATATTGCGTACCAGAACAACTATCCAGTATTTCCGCAACCCGTTTCAAGTCATTAAATAATTCTTTGCCAACTTTAGCTAATGGTTCCTCTACGCTACCACAACCAAAGCCAATCATCTGCCCTGGTTTACGCCCTTCAAGGATCACTCTATTCCAGTTTTTACGGCAACACTCCAACTCATCACTACTCATTTCCGGCGCTTCAGCAAGCACACACCATATTAAGAATAGGTCAAGAAAGCGAATTTGGGTTTCATTGACCCCAATCGCCGTAAACGGATTAATATCCAATGAGCGAACTTCAATATATTCCACCCCTCCACGTAACAAAGCATCAGAAGGCGATTCATTCCCCTTTGCTACACGTTTAGGCCGGATTGGCGCATATAACTCATTTTCAATCTGTAAGACGTTTGTATTGAGTTGGATATATTTATCGTCTTGTTTAATGCCCAATTTAGCAAACTCGTCAGACGGTTTGTAAATCGCTTTTTTCAGCCCTTCAACATAGGTACGAAGGTTATTAAACGTAATATTCAAATCACGCTGTGATTTATTGGTGTATCCCAGATCACTCATTCTTAATGAAGTAGCATAAGGCAGATAACAAGCCCCATTTTCTATGCGTTCAAAAGGCAAAGAAGTCTCCCTGCCACGCAAGAATGAAGAACAAATTGCAGGAGAAGCGCCAAACAAGTATGGAATCACCCATCCAAAACGATAATAGTTACGGATCAAACGAAAATAGCCATCAGAGATCCGCTCTTTACCACTCTCTGCATCTTCAATGCCAGCCCATGCCTGCCAAAACTCAATCGGTAATGAAAAATTATAATGAACCCCAGAGATAGTCTGCATTAAAGCACCATAACGGTTTTTCAGCCCTTCACGATATAACGTCTTATAGCGACCAATATTCGATGTGCCATATTGAGCCAGAGTAATGTTCTCTTCCGCATCAATAAAGCATGGCATACTCAAAGGCCACATTTTTTCTTCATCCAGAACACGCGCCGTATGACGATGAATATCGCTAAGAAATGAAATAGTATATTTTATGTCATCATCAACTGGTGTTATGAATTCTAGCAATGACTCTGCAAAATCAGTCGTAATCCATTTGTGCGTAAGCGCTGCGCCAAGTGCTTTAGGATGCCCCGTTGCTGCCAAACCACCATCCGAAGTAACACGCAATGTTTCACGCTCAACACCGCGACAAATTCCCTTTAAAATTGTCGGATGCGCCTCTAGCCATGATAGAGCCTTTGATACGTCCGGGATCAATTCGACCTCCCGTAGTGTTTTAGAAGAATTTTTATAAGGGTTTACTTTATCTTAAACAAGTCAAATTGTCGCTGATTAGATATATAAGCAAAAGTATTTCAGTGCCATACAAAGGGCGGGGCGGGCTGGTTACAGTAATACAGATAAAGAAAAAGCTGGCTGTCGTGGACATTGCCCGGAGTGGCGCAGGTTTACAAGCGACGAAAAGAGACGATAGAGCGCAGTTTTGCGGATGCGAAGCAACATCATGGGCACCGTTATGCGCATTTCCGTGGGTTACTGAAAGTTCAGACACCGTGTCTGCTGGCGGCAACAGCCCAAAATATCAAGAAGATAGCGCTGCTGACCGCGACGCTGTGTTATTTTTATCTGTGGATAGCAGGGAGACTTATATTGCCGGGGCTAAAACGGCGCCAAGGTGGGTGATCAAGCCGGCTTAATGAGGAAAATAGTCCCCCGATTTTTCATAATGGAAAAACAAACCCCATTATTTTGAATGAGGTTCGTCAGTAGTCTGAGCACCGTTTTTTAGACGGGCTTAATTATGGTGCATCCAGGAGGATTCGAACCTCCGACCGCTCGGTTCGTAGCCGAGTACTCTATCCAGCTGAGCTATGGATGCATGTTCAGTTTATTACTCTGGTAAAAGTCAGCAGCTGCTTTGATTACCTGAATCGTACCTCAGATGATTGCATCTCAAGGTTAATATGGCGCATCCAGGAGGATTCGAACCTCCGACCGCTCGGTTCGTAGCCGAGTACTCTATCCAGCTGAGCTATGGATGCGTGGTCAGTTTGTTACTCTGGTAAAAGGCAGTAGTTGCTTTGATTACCTGAATGGTGCCTTAGATAACTTCATCTCAAGGCTAATTATGGTGCATCCAGGAGGATTCGAACCTCCGACCGCTCGGTTCGTAGCCGAGTACTCTATCCAGCTGAGCTATGGATGCGTGGTCTTAAAATGGCGGTGAGAGAGGGATTCGAACCCTCGATGCAGCTTTTGACCGCATACTCCCTTAGCAGGGGAGCGCCTTCAGCCTCTCGGCCATCTCACCGTACGCTTTCTTTCGAGCTATTTTTCGAACTGTGGCTCAGAACTTTTGTTTAAGCTCCTCGTCACTGCGTGGCGCACATATTACTTTCCCAGACTTATAAGTCAAACAATTTTTCTAAATCTGTGTTTGTTTGGATACTTCACACACAAGATGGATGGTTTGACGACAAAAAGTGTATTTTGTCAGCAGTAAATTATCCTACCTTCAATTGAAGTGTATGCAAGCCCAAGCCATTATTTCCCACAATAACATCATGGGCGCTGCCTTTTCTTACGATAGAAAAACAAAAAAGAGGGGATGATAGGTAAAAATTTAAGAATAAAGGGAGCAAGCTACTAACAGAGAGGAAATACCTCAAAAATGGCGCCCGGTTCTGACATAGGACGCCAACTTAGGGTCAATAAGTTGTTGGCTGAGATTTTTCGGCCTGAATCCGCTGATAAATTTCTTCACGGTGAACAGAAACTTCTTTAGGGGCATTTACACCAATACGAACTTGGTTACCTTTAACCCCCAGTACTGTAACTGTTACCTCATCGCCTATCATGAGCGTTTCACCAACTCGACGAGTCAGAATAAGCATTCTTTGCTCCTTGAAAATTTAAAAGAGTCGGGTCTTTAGGTTTCCCCGCTATTATCCATCCAAACACCGTGAAAACGTAAAACAATGTTATATGCTTAAAGTATAAGCAATTTTGAGCGCATTTCCTACATATATAGTTTAGCCAAAATAAATAAATGTGCGCTCAACCTTTTAACAATTTCACAACAAGATTTCAAGGCACCATAAAAGCAACTATCATGGTGCCCTCCAAACTCAGGTAATTCAGGTAAGCCGCGATGCTACCCACTCTTCCACGCTATCTAAAGCAGAAGGCAACGCTTTAACATCAGGACCACCTGCTTGGGCCATATCAGGGCGACCACCACCTTTACCACCGATTTGTTGAGCTACAGAAGAAATTAACTCACCTGCTTTTATTCTAGCAGTCAGATCCTTTGTGACACCAACAATTAGGCTGACTTTATCATCACTTATAGTAGAAAGCACAATAATTGCTGAACCCAGTTGATTTTTTAGATCATCAACCATAGTTCTCAGCATTTTAGGCTCTGTATTACTCAACTGGCTAACCAGCAACCTCACACCGTTAAAGTCTTTTGCTTTACTTGCCAAAGAAGAGCTTTCCTGTATAGCCTGTTGATCTTTAAGCTGTTGGAGCTCTTTTTCCAGTGCTTTGGTTTTATCCAGTGTTACCCGTACTTTTTCACTCAGGTTATTGATATCACCTTTCACCAATTGAGCAATATCCTGAAGCAAATTAGCTTGTTGGTGCACAGATTCCAACGCTTTTTTACCTGTAATTGCTTCAATCCTACGGATACCCGCAGCAGTTCCAGATTCAGCAGTAATACGGAATAAACCAATATCACCAGTACGGCTTGCGTGAGTCCCGCCACATAATTCAGTGGAAAAATTCCCCATTGACAGTACACGAACTTGCTCTTCGTATTTTTCACCAAACAGTGCCATAGCGCCTTTGGTTTTTGCCGCTTCCAGATCCATCAATTCAGTCACTATCGGTGAATTCTTACGAACTTCAGCATTAACCAAATCCTCAACCTGACGGATCTGCTCCGGTTTCATTGCTTCAAAATGAGAAAAATCAAAGCGGAGATATTTATCGTTAACCAAGGAGCCTTTCTGAGATACATGTTCGCCTAAAATCTGACGTAATGCAGCATGTAACAGATGGGTTGCTGAATGATTCAAACGGATTGCATCACGACGTTCTATATCAATAACAGCATTGACCTTATGGTTTACACTTAAGGTACCCTTTGCAAGCTTACCGATGTGACCGATAGCCCGACTGTATTTTTGTGTATCAGCAACATCAAAAACACAATCGTTATTGCTCAGAATACCCCTGTCACCAACTTGCCCACCGGACTCTGCGTAAAAAGTGGTCTGATCCAGTATAATAATCGCTTCTTCACCAGCTTGAATTTGATTGACTAATTCGCCATTACGGAAGATGGCTGTTACTACTGCTTGCTGTTCGTTATGATCGTAACCAGAGAAATCACTGCGTTCATCAACTTTGATCAACTCATTATAATCAGTCCCGAAACCACTTGATTCACGAGCCCGACGACGCTGACTTTCCATTGCAACTGCAAAACCGTCTTCATCCACCTTAATATTACGCTCACGGCAAACATCAGCGGTTAAATCCACAGGAAAGCCATAGGTATCGTACAGACGGAAGGCGGTTTCACCATCCAGAATATCACCGGACAGTCTTGATAGTTCATCGTCCAGCAATTGAAGACCGCGTTCCAGAGTACGGGCAAATTGCTCTTCCTCTGTTCTCAAAACCTGCTCAACAATGGTTTGCTGACGCTTAAGTTCCTCTCCCGCAGCGCCCATCACTTCTATCAATGGAGCAACCAATTTATAGAAGAAGGTATCTTTAGCACCCAACATGTTACCGTGACGGATAGCCCGGCGGATAATACGGCGCAGAACATAACCACGGTTTTCATTGGAAGGAATAACACCATCACAAATCAGGAACGCACATGAACGGATGTGGTCGGCAATAACCCGCAGAGATTTATTACTCAGATCATCTGTAGCACCTGTGACACCAGCCACAGCAGCAATCAACTCACGGAACAGATCAATCTCATAGTTGGAATTAACATGCTGCAATACAGCAGCAATACGCTCCAGCCCCATACCGGTATCTACGGATGGTTTTGGCAGCGGCTCCATCGTGCCATCAACACGACGATTGAACTGCATAAAGACGATGTTCCAGATTTCAATATACCTGTCACCATCTTCCTCTGGACTTCCTGGCGGGCCACCCCAGATATGATCACCATGATCATAAAAAATTTCAGTACAAGGGCCACAAGGACCGGTATCACCCATTTGCCAGAAGTTATCTGATGCATAAGGTGCACCTTTGTTATCACCAATACGGATAATTCTTTCTGCGGGTATTCCAACTTCATTTTGCCAGATATCATAGGCTTCATTATCAGTCTGATAGACAGTCACCCATAATTTTTCTTTAGGCAAATTGAACCAATCCTTGCCGGTCAGAAGTTCCCAAGCATAGCTAATAGCATCATGTTTGAAGTAATCACCAAAACTAAAATTACCCAGCATTTCAAAGAAAGTATGATGACGTGCGGTGTAACCTACGTTTTCTAAATCATTATGTTTACCACCGGCACGAACACAGCGCTGAGCAGTTGTTGCTCGGGAATAAGATCTTTTGTCCTGCCCAAGAAATACATCCTTAAACTGGTTCATCCCTGCGTTGGTAAACAGCAGTGTTGGGTCATTATTTGGCACCAAAGAACTGCTTGGTACTACCTGATGCCCTTTAGTATGAAAAAAGTCGAGAAACGCTTGACGGATCTCAGCGGTGCTTTTGCTCATAATTGTCCCAAAATCAAGCTGGAAAAAACAGATTTATGAATTGGTTAGGTGGAATATTTCATCACCTATTTTCAACTCACGAATAAACAAAGTGGGGATAAGATAAAATTTCTTCCATTAGAAGTAAAATCCCAGATACATCCATTCGCTGGCAGCATTGTAAATCGTCTGGGTATTTTCTGAAAGCATGATCGCATAATATGCATAATACTTGCTTTTTGAGAGAAGAAACCGCGTCATTATTAACGCGGTTATAAGTTTGGTGACACAACTTTTACAGCTTTAATACTAAAATACAGGCTATCAATATAATCAGATTAGAATTCTTCGTTATTCAACTCTTCGTTTTCGTTGTCTTCATAATCAGCAGCAGCGCTGCTGAATTCTCCAGCATTGTGTAGCAGCATTTCGCGTAATTTTTTATCCAGCTCAGTAGCAATTTCAGGGTGTTCTTTCAAGTAAATAGTCGCATTCGCTTTGCCCTGGCCAATTTTATCACCATTGTAGCTGTACCACGCACCTGCTTTTTCCACCAGTTTATGTTTCACACCCAAGTCGATCAATTCACCATAAGTGTTGATGCCTTCACCGTACATAATCTGGAATTCTGCTTGCTTAAATGGCGCTGCCACCTTGTTTTTCACAACCTTAACACGAGTTTCGCTACCAACGACTTCTTCGCCACTTTTCACAGAACCAATGCGGCGAATATCCAGACGTACAGAAGCATAGAATTTCAGCGCATTACCCCCGGTTGTAGTTTCGGGGTTACCGAACATAACACCAATTTTCATCCGGATCTGGTTGATAAAGATCAGAAGCGTATTGGAACTTTTCAGGTTACCCGCCAGTTTGCGCATTGCCTGACTCATCATACGAGCAGCTAACCCCATATGAGAATCACCGATTTCTCCTTCGATTTCAGCTTTTGGTGTTAAAGCCGCAACGGAGTCGACAATAATGACATCAACCGCGCCGGAACGTGTCAACGCATCACAAATCTCAAGAGCCTGTTCTCCGGTGTCTGGCTGAGAACACAACAGGTTATCAATATCAACACCCAGTTTCTTCGCATAGACAGGATCAAGGGCATGTTCAGCATCAATAAACGCACAGGTTTTACCTTCACGTTGTGCTGCGGCAATAACCTGTAATGTCAGCGTTGTCTTACCAGAAGATTCCGGGCCATAGATTTCGACAATGCGTCCCATCGGCAAGCCACCAGCACCTAATGCAATATCCAGTGACAGTGAGCCAGTGGAGATAGTTTCAACGTCCATTGAACGGTCTTCGCCCAGACGCATGATGGAACCTTTACCAAACTGTTTTTCAATTTGGCCCAGTGCCGCTGCCAGTGCTTTTTGTTTATTTTCATCAATAGCCATTTTTACTCCCTCGTAAGCAATGAAAGGGTTACCTCACTGCCGATGAATAATTTTTAATACCAACATGTTGCCTGCAATTATACTGTATAGTCATACAGCATCAAGCTAATTTTTTATAATCTCTGATAACAATGTCTTCAGAGAATACATTGCGGATTGAAGGCGTATTTCATTTCGATCACCGTTAAAACAACAATGACGGGATACAATTTCTATCCCATTTATTGTGCGATATGCAAACCCAAACCACACTGTGCCAACAGGCTTCTCTTCGCTGCCACCATCAGGCCCAGCAATACCACTGACAGAAACTGCCAGATCCGCGTGCGCTGCTTTCAATGCCCCTGCTGCCATCTCTTTCACAACCTGTTCACTGACAGCGCCATATTGCTGTAAAGTAGTTTCTGATACACCAAGCATCTGATGTTTGGCTTTATTACTGTATGTCACAAAACCCCGGTCAAAATAAGCAGAGCTACCGGCAATATCTGAGATTGCTTTCGCCAGCCAGCCACCAGTGCAAGATTCAGCACAGGTCACCCACAATTTCTGCTGTTGCAGTTTCATTCCCAGTTCAATACTAAGCTGAGTCAGAATTTTTTCATCCATAAACACACCTTTATCCGGTAAAAGATCAATTTTTCTGAAACTGGTTCCAAATCCACAAACCGGTGATTGTCAAAGTAAACAGCACACCAAAACCTACCCCTGTGATGACAACCGGGACACCTATTTTAATGACCAATGAATATAGGCCAAGCATCAGTAACATGGCGGTATTCTCACCCAAATTCTGTACGGCGATAGCATGGCCGGCCCCAACTGTTTGCCTGCCACTTTCCTGCAATAACGCATTCAGAGGAACGACAAACAGGCCACCAAAAATGCCAAGAATAATGAGTACGACGTGAGAAACCCAGAGACTCTGCTGAGCAGTAAAAATTACCACCAACACACCAATTAAAATACCGGCAGGCATACAATGGCGAACGGTTTTCAGTGTGATAAAACGGGCAGCAATCCCTGCGCCGATAATAATCCCGATAGCAACCATCACATTGAGTGCTGTTGGTGTACTGTTATCAACAATTCCTAAAACAACAGGCACCCATAAAACCAACAGAAATCTCAATGTGATCCCCGCGCCCCAAAACAGACTGGTTCCAACCAAAGAAAATCGTGCTTCTTTGTTATGCCAAAGAATACAACAAGCTGAAGTAAAATCTGTCAGCATCTTTTTCAGGCTCCAGCCCTTACCCTGGCAGGCTGGCGATAATCGTGGGATAAAGAAATTAACAATGACAGCAATACCGTATATCAGCGCACAAGTAAATAATGCAGCGGTCAGGCTCCAATCAGACAACAAACCACCCGCTACAGAACCTGTGAGAATAGCAGCTATGGTTGAAGCCTCCAGCAAACCATTAGCTTTCACTAAGCGATCGCCATCTGTCAATTCAACCAAGATTCCGTATTTGGCCGGTGAATATGCTGCTGCCCCAATCCCAACCAAAGCATAGCCAAAAAATGGATCATAACCCAGGCAAATACTCAGCGCGCCTAATAGCTTGAAGCTATTGGCAAACAGCATCACACGACCTTTTGGAAAACGATCTGCTATTCGCCCGACAAAAGGCGCCAACAGGATATACGCAAGGACAAACACTATCTGCAATATCGGCTGACTCCAGTCAGGATAAAACTGGGCTTTCAACTGTGCCAAAATCGCAAACAACAGAGCATTATCCGCAAAAGCCGAAAAAAACTGTGATACCAATACGGCTTTCATGCCACGGGTTAATAGCGGTTGATCAACAACAGAAGATACATTCACAATTATTATTCCTGAGCTGTCTGAAGCATTAATGAGTATTCAAGTTTCGAATCAGTAGTGAACAGCACCAATATTTTTCCTTTGCTATGGTCACCCTTAACTGTAGCAACATGTATGGCATCAGGAGAGACTTGCAATGCAAGTTTCTTCACTGTCCAGTGGCACCATTTCGTCTGACAATTCAGCAAAACGTTTCACTCGATCAAGAACAGTGCAGAATCCTTGTTCATCAATTGAAACAATATCTCCAGTATCGAACCAGCCACACTGAACATTCCCATGCTCATCCTCTGCCGACGGACGTTCCAAATGATTTGGATCATCCCCCCTCAGATATCCTTTCATAACATTCGGGCCACGCAGTTGCAAACATCCCCCTTCCCTAATACCTGCCACCGGAATCAAACGGAACTCCATTGCCGGTAAAATTCGCCCAACAGTACCGGCTTTAGCCATCATTGGCACATTAAATGCAACGACAGGCGCACATTCTGTCATTCCATACCCTTCCAGAATACGGATCCCGAATTTATCTTGCCAAACACATTTAGTGTTCTCAGCGAGCTTTTCAACACCCGCCATCACACAGCGAAGACGTGCAAAATCGTAGGGATGGGCAAAATAGGCATAATTCTCCAGAAAAGTAGATGTGCCCAATAATACGGTACAGTTACGTTCATATACCAATTCTGGTACCACTCTATAGTGCAGTGGATTTGGGTAAAGGAATAACCGGCTCCCCGTCAACAACGGAGTGAATAGGCCAACAGTCAGTCCAAATGCATGAAACAGTGGTACAGAAGACATAAAACGGTCAAGTGGATTGAAGTCAGTAATGGTTTTTATCTGTTCCACATTTGCCAACAAACTAGAGTGACTATGAACCACACCTTTTGGTACACCTTCTGAACCGGACGTAAACAACACTAATGCATCATCATCTGGCTTTTGTGCCACCATCGCTTGTTTCGGGAAAAAGAGGTGCCACAAGATCCATAATTTATCCAGAAGAGTCACTGTACCTTTCAAATCCTCAAGATAAACCCAGTTAACCTCAGTAATTTGCTCAGATAGATGAGTTAACTGCTCCTTTTTTAGAAACTGCCGGGAAGTCACAATCGTTTTGATACTGGCGGTTATTATGGCATTTTTCAGCCCGTAACTCCCTGCTGTATAATTTAATAAGGCGGGAATTCTTCCTCTCAAAGACGCCCCAAATATAGCCGCTGCCATAATAGTGGTATTTGGTAAAAGAAAACCAATCCGTTCATTCCGACAGGAAAAACGTTGCAGAATACGGCTAATACCCAGCGTTTTCGTAAGCAAACTGTTATAGCTATCTTCTTTAAAAGAAGCGTCTTCAATACAGGGCTTAAAACGGCCAAATCGTTTTTGTGCAACCAGTAAAGATTCAAATATTGTTTCTTGCGGGCGAGTCGCCATTCGCGCACTCATCATAATTTCATGCAAGCGTTCTCCCGCCAAACGGCGTCTTTGGTCCGCGTTAGGTGCATCCGGCATTGGCAATTGTGTGGCAGGCAGAATTTTTATTGTCACCTTCGGAAAAAGATGAAGTTTGAAGATACCTTTTAACCGGCTGAATATCGTTTGTTCCAACCCCTCAATGCGGACAGGCACCACCATTGCTCCCGACACAGCGGCAATAAAAGCCGCCCCATCGTAGATTTTCATCAAAGAACCTGTAACCGTAATTCGCCCTTCCGGGAAGACAACTATCGGTCTTCCTTTACCTATTTCTTTGACCAGCCCCCTGACGGCCATTGGACTTATTGGATCCAGAGGAACTATTTCAACATAGCGCCTCACCCATTTCATAAAACCCCGGTTTGCAATATCGGAGTAAACAGCAAATACCGGCCTGACAGGTAAGAAAAGTGTTAGCAAAACACCATCAAGAAAAGAGACATGATTAGGTGTGATAAGGCATTTTGGGTAGGTAAATTGTTTAATATCTCCTTCTATCGTCAAACGGAACATTAAACGAAAAACAAACTTTAGAAATTTAAACAACATATTCGTATCTCAACCCATTTGAAAAATAAATAGAAGATGTTATTTATCACTCGATACTGTAATATTTTTTAAATAAAAAAGTATCAGGATATTCTTCTGGGAAGAATCATCTCTTTTACACAAGCTATAATTTTTTCCGGTGAAAGTTGCGCGTTAATAATATGATCTGCACACTCACAATAGAGTGCTTCCCTGGCGGTGAGTACTTCTTCCATTTCTTCAACAATAGATTTTCCAGTTAAACTGGGGCGTTGAGTACTTTCCGGCTGCTGCATTAATCGTTCAGCCAATATGTCAGCGGAAGTCTGAAGATAAATCACCGTACCATTTTGTCGCATATATTGGCGATTTTCAGCGGAAAGAATAATCCCACCCCCGGTGGAAATAACCCGGTTACTTTGACTAACTTGTTGTAAAACCTTACTTTCCAATTGTCGGAATTGCTGCCAGCCTTGCTGGTTAACAATATCCGCAATGGTCATATTACTGGTTTGTTGGATATGATGATCGGTGTCAATAAATGTGTACGATAATTCATTGGCTAATAGTTTTCCAACTGTCGTTTTTCCTGCCCCACGTGCACCTACAATAAACAATATTGGGTTCATTGCCTGATATCCTTGGTAAATTTCATCATTAAAAATATATTAACACCTATAGTAACCAGAACTTTACATCAACGTAAAATCAAAAGTTAATCTATATGGAAAAAGCTACCCCAAAGCATGATCCTACCGATATATCAATGAATCAGATACACTTCTGGGGTAACAATAAACCGATTACCTACGGATTAAATCATCTCCATAACCAACCCATTTATACGTAGTCAACGCATCTAATCCCATTGGACCACGGGAATGCAGTTTCTGAGTACTGACGGCAACCTCCGCCCCCAAACCAAACTGTCCACCATCAGTAAAACGCGTGCTGGCATTCACATAAACCGCCGCAGAATCTACCTGACAAACAAAATAGTCAGCATTATGCAAAGATTGAGTCAGAATCGCATCAGAATGGGATGTGCCGTATGTACGGATATGGCTAATTGCCCTGTCAATATCACTGACAATTTCCACATTCATATCCAGAGATAACCACTCATCGCTGTAATCTGCTTCTGCCACATCCACGACTTTTGCCGGGCCTTCCCGCAAAAATTCCATTGCTGATTTACTCGCGTGAAGGGTAACACCTTGCCCTGCCATATTCCGGCTCAGTACAGGCAGAAAATCTGCCGCGATCTTCTGATGTACCAGCAACGTTTCCAAAGCATTACAGGCACTTGGTCGTTGAACCTTAGCGTTAGTGATGACAGTCAATGCCTTATCAAAATCAACACTTTCATCGACAAAAGTATGGCAGACACCGATACCACCAGTAATAACCGGAATGGTCGACTGCTCACGGCAAAGCTTATGCAACCCACCACCACCGCGTGGAATCAGCATATCCACATAACGGTCCATTTTCAGTAGCTGAGTAACCAATTCACGATCGGGTTTATCTATCGCCTGCACTGCTGCGGCAGGCAACCCACTCTGCTCGAGTGCCTGCTGAATGACTTTCACTGTTGCCTGATTGGTGTTATGAGTTTCTTTACCACCACGCAAAATAACGGCATTACCTGTTTTCAAACACAGAGACGCAACATCAATAGTGACATTAGGACGGGCTTCATAAATCACCCCAACCACCCCAAGCGGTACACGGCGGCGTTCTAACTTCAAACCATTATCAAGCAGACCGCCATCAATGAGCTGCCCTACCGGGTCAGTTAAACGGCACACCTGGCGAACATCGTTAGCTATCGCTGCCAAACGTTCTGGTGTCAGTAACAGACGATCCAACAACGCTTCACTCATTCCCTGTTCACGAGCCTGAGCCATATCAAGCTGATTAGCGTCGAGAATGATTGTATTTTTCTGCTCCAGCAAATCTGCAATGTGGATTAATGCCTGATTTTTCTGTTTCGTACTGAGCAGTGCCAATTGCCATGAAGCTTCTTTGGCGGCCTTTCCCATTTGTTCTAACATTATGAATCCTTAACTCACAATCATGTCGTCACGATGAACTGCAACAGCGCCATATTCATAACCGAGAATTTGGTTTATCTGCTGTGAATGGTGGCCTGCAATCAAACGCAGAGCATCACTGTTATAACGGCAAACGCCGTGCGCCAAATCCTTACCAGACAGGCTACGAATACAGATAACTTCTCCACGGGAGAAATCACCTTTAATATTTTTAATCCCTTTCGGCAACAAAGAGCTGCCTTTTTCACAGATTGCTGTTTCAGCACCGTGATCAACAATAATTTCACCGGCAGGAGGGGCACCAAAAATCCAACGCTTGCGATTTTCCATCGGGCTTTCCAACCCATGAAAGCGAGTCCCCACCGAATTACCTTCAACAACATCCGCGATAACATCAGGTTTGTTACCGGCAGCAATAATGACATCAATACCGGCCCGGCCTGCAATACCCGCGGCCTGAAGCTTAGTCGCCATTCCCCCCGTCCCTAAACCAGAAACGCTATCACCTGCAACCATACGTAATTCGTCGCTGATGTCATGGACTTCCGGAATAAGTTCTGCATTCGTATTGCTACGCGGATCAGCGGTATATAGCCCTTCAATATCAGTCAATAATAACAGTTTATCTGCTCCCCCCAGAATTGCCGCCAGTGCAGATAAATTATCATTATCACCCACTTTAATTTCTGCGGTTGCAACCGCATCATTCTCATTGATTATCGGAACAATGCGATTATCAAGCAGGGCATTTAAGGTATCTCTGGCATTTAAAAAACGCTCCCGATCTTCTAAATCCGCACGGGTCAGTAACATTTGACCAACATGAATACCGTAAATAGAAAAAAACTGTTCCCACAGCTGAATCAACCGGCTTTGACCTACTGCCGCCAGCAATTGCTTAGAAGCAATAGTTGCAGGTAAATCCGGATATCCCAGATGTTCCCGGCCAGCCGCAATAGCACCGGAAGTTACAATAATAATACGGTGGCCTTTTTCATGTTGTTGAGCACATTGGCGTACCAGCTCGACAATATGAGCCCGGTTCAGACGACGAGAGCCGTCGGTCAATACACTTGTCCCCAGCTTCACAACCAATGTTTGGCTACCATTCATCATATTTTTGCCGTTATATTTAATTTGAAAAAACAGCGTTCAGTTTTAGCAGGAGAGAAGCGTTATGCCAACAGGCATAACGATAAATTGAAAAAAGGTGAGTTCAAAATAAACTTATGCCCTCAATCTCAACTAACCCATTTTATTTTTCAACCACTGACTGGTTTCCTGTAATGCCTTATTGAAGCTGCTGTAAACAGGTGTTGCCGGAATAGTCAATAATTTACTGTCCATTGATGACATTGCTATCAGCTTTGATTCTTCCTTCGGGCTGAAAATATCATTCTGCCAGTAACCAGCTAGCATAGGAACGGAACAACGTCGGCCTAACAGGCCTTGTTTTTTAAGGGAATAACAACCAAGTTCGAAGCGAAACGCATTTTCATCCACGTTATAAATACCCATCCGGCTGGCAAACATATCCAGATACATCACAGGAGCATTTTGCTGGCGTTCAGCGCTATTGAGCCACTCATGGACAATAGCGCCAAAAGTCGCAATACATTTGATACGCTTAGATTCCAAATATGCCAGGCGGACAGCAATATTAGCACCAAAACGGAAACCCAAAACGCCAACCCGTGTATGGTCAATCCAAGGGATGTCATCCAGTTGATGGATTATTTGTTGATGAAGAGTACAAGTATCCTGTGTCAATCGCAGACGTGAGCAGTAACCCACTGAAGGCATATCCACAGTCAGCATGGCAAATCCCAAAGGCGCCAGATAATCACGGAATAACTGATAATAATCACTTTGCAAATTATCTAAGCTACCACACACCAGAATAGTTGGAGAGGGTCCTTGTGGTCGTTGAGGCAAATGTAGAAAGCCAGTTACACAACCGCCCTCTTTCAGTTTGAACTCTATCTTCCTCAACTGATAGTCAGAGCACCGGGCCGCATTTTCATAGGCTTTATTTGCCAAAACAACGGCCTGCTGAGACAGATCATCACCTTTGAGATGAGGATAACCGGCGATGCTATACAAATTGGCCGCTTTCAACCAGAAATTCCCGGCTTCAGCGGTCTGTTCTGTCTGTAACGCTCTCTGTTGCCACAGCATCGCCTGATGTGACCACTCAAAAATCCAATTACCTTTACGGTACCCAACTACCGTATCCAGTAAATTATCATCACTGCGTTGAGCGTTTGTCATGGCAATCCGGCACAAGACTTCTTCTATCTCAAAAGGATCAATTCCCCGCCAAATCCACATCAGCCGGTTAATCATACGATACCAGCGCCCATGACTATTACCATCCAACGTATTGTAATTACCGACAATCAGCCGGGGATGGCGGTGCTTTACCAGCGTGGAAGTTTCCTGATGCTTTTGTCTTGGCTTAAAAAGTGATTCTGAAAGATTTTGATTTGCCATAACAAATGCTGATTTTATTTACTTTCACAAATTGGCGGAATGAATACTACGCTCATATCCCAAGGTTGCTCGATCCAAGTATCTTGCGGAATATCAACAACATAATCATCAACAAGAGGACGACCCGCCGGTTTGGCAAAAATAGTCACAAAATGCGCTTTTGGATACATATCACGGATAACCTGAGCGGTGCCCCCGGTATCAACCAGATCATCGACAACGATGAAACCTTCACCATCACCTTCTGCTTTTTTCAGCACTTGCAGATCGCGTTGATTATTATGGTCATAGCTGGAAATACAGACAGTATCTACATGACGGATACCCAATTCACGCGCCAGGAGAGCGCCAGGGACAAGACCACCCCGACTGACAGCAATAATGCCTTTCCACTGTTCGACAGGGAGTAAACGTTGCGCCAATTTACGGGCATGTATTTGCAACATATCCCAGGTTACGACATATTTTTCGCTCATAAGAATGGATCCCGGCAACTTAAGAATATTTCAGAAAAGAGTTTTCACAGAAAAAGTTGCGCGAGATTATATTGATTTAGGTCAGCAAAAACCAGCGGAAACAGGGAATCGATGAATCACATTATCCTTACCAAAAGAAAGTGGTATTCTGAACTCAATAGCATCAAAGTGTTAATCGCTTGTAATAATAAAACCTATGTCTCTGGTAGAGAGTAGTATTTCCATCTTATTGAGATGCAGTCACAGGAGATTCGTCGTGTCAGAACTATCACAATTATCCCCTCAGCCTCTGTGGGACATCTTTGCTAAAATCTGCTCTATTCCTCACCCTTCTTATCATGAAGAAGCGCTGGCGACCCACATTGTTCAATGGGCGCAGGAAAAAGGCTTGCACGTTGAACGCGATCAAGTTGGCAATATTCTGCTCAGAAAGCCAGCCAGTAAAGGGCTGGAAAATCGTAAAGCGGTTGTGCTGCAAGCTCACCTTGATATGGTGCCACAGAAAAACAACGATACAGAACATGACTTCACAAAAGATCCTATCCGCCCTTATATCGATGGTGAATGGGTTACTACACAGGGTACAACATTGGGTGCAGATAATGGTATTGGCCTGGCATCAGCATTGGCGGTGCTGGCTGATGACAATGTAAAACATGGCCCTCTGGAAGTTTTACTGACCATGACGGAAGAAACCGGAATGGATGGTGCTTTTGGCCTGCAACCGGGCTGGCTGCAAGCTGATATTTTAATCAATACCGATTCAGAAGAAGAAGGCGAAATCTACATGGGTTGTGCCGGAGGTATCGATTTCACCACAACATTAGCACTTACCCGTGAAGCGGTTCCGTCTCACTACAAAACACTAAAACTCACCATCAAAGGTCTGAAAGGCGGGCATTCAGGTTGTGATATTCATTTAGGGCTGGGTAATGCCAACAAATTACTGGCACGATTCCTGGCTGCCCATACTGAGGAACTGGCGCTAAAACTGCTTGAATTCCAGGGCGGTACGCTGCGTAATGCCATTCCACGTGAAGGTCATGTTATTGTTGCCGTCCCCACCGATAAAACAGCGCAGCTGACTCAACTGAAAGATAAATACCTGGGGATCTTGAAAAATGAATATGCCATGGTCGAGAAAAATCTGACTGTATTGTTGGAAGAGGTTGAAACCGATCTTCAAGCACTGACGGATGATTGCCAGAACCGTTTTATCTCATTGCTGAACAGTACACCCAACGGTGTTATCCGTATGAGTGACATCATCAAAGGCGTAGTAGAAACTTCTCTCAACGTGGGCGTTGTGGCGATGGAACAGGATAAAGTCAATATTATTTGTCTGATCCGTTCGCTTATCGACAGCGGCAAATCCTATATTATAGGTATGCTCGCTTCCCTGGCAAAACTGTCAAGCGCTGAAATTTCCGCTAAAGGCGATTATCCAGGCTGGCAGCCGGATGCAAATTCTCCGGTTATGCACCTGGTACGTGAAACTTATCAACAGCTGTTCGATAAAACACCCAATATTATGGTGATTCACGCAGGGTTGGAATGTGGCCTGTTTAAGAAACCTTATCCTGATATGGATATGGTCTCTATCGGGCCAACTATCACGGGTGCTCACTCCCCTGACGAACAGGTTCACATCAAAAGTGTTGGGCAATATTGGCAACTACTGACCGCAGTCTTGAAAGCTATTCCTGAAAAGTCTTAATCAAATCTCCCCTGCTCCGATTGTAGTCGCAGGGGAAATTACCATTCAAGCAAAAGTTGCCGATCCATTTGTGGGTCCAGCAAAGTCACATGCAGGCCCACTAAACGAACTCCGCGCCCTTTCCGTCGGGATACCCATGTTTTCTGAGCCAATTGGAGTAAATCCGGTTTATCCAGTAATGGATGGATATATTCCTGATCCACATGAATAATCTTTCGCATTTTGCTTTGACCAATCATCATAAACTGTATAAACATACAGTTATTCATTATTAAGATCAATCAGAAAAAAAAGTTAATCCCGTTATTAACTTTTTTCTGTCCGATTCCCTTCGTCAAGTGACCTGTTTAAGCAGGTTCTTTTATTTAATTACATTCCAAAGGTAGTTATGGCAATGAAAAATCACGGGAAACAACAAAAAGCATCCGTACCAGTAACAACACAGCAAATTAATCGCACTGTTCGTTACGCTTTATCAGGCATGATTGTTCTTAGTACCGGCCTGCCCGGTTATCTGGCAGCACAGGAGAATAAAACACAAAAAGCAGCAGAGAAATTAGAAAAGCCAGAGAAAGTGATTGCATTTCCCACGCTTTCCGTTATTGGAGAATTAAACAATAGCGTCAACGCTGGAAGTTCTGTATTAAGAAAATCGGATATTGAGCGTACCCAGGCAGACAATATCGCCGAGTTACTCAATCAACTCCCTGGCGTTTCTATGTCAGGCTCGCCCCGCCCAGGAGGTCAAACCCTGAACATCTGGGGAATGGGTGATACAGAAGACATAAAAATCACACTGGATGATGCACCAAAAGGCTTTGAAAAATATTTCCAGGGATCTATCTTTATTGAGCCGGAATTAATCAAACAGATAGATGTCGACAAAGGCCCACATAACCTGCTTGACGGTAATGGCGGATTTGGCGGAACAGTTAAAATTATCACTAAAGATGCAAATGATCTATTACAGCCAGGAGAAGATTTTGGTGGGTTACTGAAATACAGCTATCACACCAATGACCGGCAAAATATTTATAGCAGCGCAATCTATGGCCGGACAAAAGAAGGCTTTGCTGACGGCTTGTTATATATGAGTAAACGGGATGGCGGCAACATTAAGCGGCCAGATGGCACTCGTTTTGCTTTCTCTAAAAGTGATCAGGCATCCTATTTACTGAAAACTAATTTTTACCTGAATGATACTCACACATTGACACTTTCTGCTATGCGTTCTGATTCTGCTGGTTGGCAGCCATGGGCAGCAAAACGCGATGAAATAGTCGTTCCGTCAGAATCCGACGTTGAAAAATATGGTTGGAATGAAGCCTGGCGCCGTAAGTTGGTTTATCGTGATCAAACGGATCAAAACTACACCGCCAAGTGGAATATCGCACCGGAAGACAATCCATTACTTAACCTGACAGCAACCTATGCCTATTCGAAAACAGAACAGCATGATAAACGCTCTGAAAAAGCCCACAGCGGTTTTCTTGGTTCATTGGGAAATGAAAGCTGGATCGACTATGTGGATAACTTAGCAGATTTAAATAATAAAAGTGCTTTTATAACCGGGCCAATAGAACACACATTACTCATTGGAGCTCGTTGGCATAAAAATCAACGTAATACCCTTATACATGATAAAAGCAAGGACAAAAGACCTGACTATAATTATGGCTATTTTCAGCCGACCTATATGCCCTCAGGAGAGCAAAAAACGCGTAGTTTCTATTTGCAGGATGAAATGATTATCGGCAACCTTACTGTGACACCCGGTATTCGCTATGACCATATCACCAATACCGGCAAGCCAAATATCGCTGCAATCTACAATGATAGCTCACCAAATGTAGGCCATGATTACAGCAGCGTCACCTATACCGGTTGGTCTCCTCATTTCGGTATCATGTGGAAAGCAACGCAAAACCTGTCACTATTTTCGGATGTCAGCCGGACATGGCGTGCGCCACTCGTGGATGAACAGTATGAAATGCAATATGCACAAGCGAGTGTCACGGCCACCAGCCGTAATTTAGATGTAGAAAGAGTGACGGGTTTACGCTTCGGTGCGATTCTGAATTTCAATAACCTGCTGGCAGACCAAGATAGTTTGCAAATCCGTACGACTTTATTCCGTAACAGAGGCAAGGATGAAATATTTGTCCGTCGTGGAGTCGTGTGTAAATCACCGGATTGCGGAAAGCCTTTATCCAACTACCGTAATTTACCGGGATACACCATTCAGGGGCTGGAAATCGAGACTTTCTACGACAGCGATTACCTGTTTGGAAAACTTTCTTACTCAACTATCCGTGGTCAGAGAGATGCTTCACCACGCGATCCTTGGGGTAATAAAACCTGGATTGCGGAAATTCCCCCCACCTCTGCCCGCGCCATGTTAGGCGTAAAAATCCCTCAATGGCAGATGGCAATGGGCTGGACCGGCGATTTTGTCCGTAAGCAAGACAGATCGCCTAAAGATGGAGACCCAATGGCGGTACTCTGGTCAATACCCAAAAGCCAAGGTTACGTTCTGCACGGTTTATTCACCAGTTGGCAACCTGATTTCCAGCAAGGTCTTGAAGCCCGTGTAACAGTAAATAACCTGTTTAATCATGATTATTCCCCATATCTCAGTGAATCTGTTTCCGGGGTTGGGCGTAACATTAAATTCAGTATCTCCCAGAAGTTCTGATTTCCCAACTGATAGTTCCCTCTTTTTGAGGGAACTCAGGCTGCTGACCCACCCATTTAAAATTTCGCGTCATCGGAAACTTTAGATAGTGTGTTATCGGCTGATTAGTTTTCTCTAATGCTTTAATAATACTTTATTGCATCAACGATGGTAAAAGTCTGGCAGATTAATCAGCCAGAAAGGTTAAACGGGCATTTAAACGTTTAAATAAAACCGTAGAAAAACAACGTTATTGGAATGATTAAATCAATGTAAAAAAATTTAAACCCGCGTATTGAAGGTGTTGGTTTTGCATAATAAATGCAACATAATAATGTCGCAAATAACCTGGTTAATATTCATTTAAATCATTTGCTTGCGGATTTTGTTACCCCTATTTTTAATGATTTAATCGGTTTATGAAAAAGTTTATTCCCCGGTTGAAAACATTATTAAAGTCGGTTTCTTGAAACTCTTTGTCTATGGAAACCTCAAAGATTGCCAAACAGCTAAAGATAGGCCGATAAACGGTCTACAAGATACTGGTTTCAGATTAAATATAGAGCTATATTTAGCCCTATATTTAGTATATTTTATAATTTTTCTGAACGGAGGTTTACCATGTTGCAGAAAGTCATGTGTGGCTACACAACAGCTATCAGTAAGTTTAAATCCAATCCCAGTGCAGCACTAGCAGAAGCCCAGGGGGATGCTATTGCTGTTTCATCTAACAATCAGATCCAGTTTTACGCCGTTCCTACTGCACTTTTTGAGGAGATGAGCGCATTTTGTGAATATGCACAACGGGGAAGTACGGAGTTGAAAAGCATCCCAGCCAATTTCACCGGAGAAGGGCTAAATATGAATAAAATAGCCACTAAGATGGCTGCAAAAATCAAAGAGGGGATGGCCGGGGACGACGAAGAATGGTCGTAAGATATAGACCTATCTCTCCGAAGAAAAGACACGACCAATCTTTAGTGATCTGCTGGTGATGAACAGCGCCCTTCATCTCCAGCAGATCATTTTCACCTTAGTGAAAATGAAATAAAGAAAATAACGGAAAAGTCACTAAGTAATTAAAAGGAAACTCTGCGGTGATAAGAATATTCACACACCGTGTTTTGAAAGAGGCTTTAGGCGAACAGAAAACCAAGGCGCTGGTTGATGACTTTCGGGCCTATAAAGAGGGAAAAGGCTTACCCGTTACCTTTGGTCGAGACGTTCCCTACCGGTTTACGCATAATCGATCTTACCTTGAATTGCAGCACCTGCATTTCAAAGACAAAGGATTTCCACTCAAACTGGTGCAATTTAAACGAACCAGTGGTTATGTTTTGGTTTATTGCCTTGGTTTTTTCGACGCCAACACCTATCTGTTAATCGCGATTATCAAACACTGGGATCACAACAAGCCCAATGATGTAGCTGAAACGGACAGGGATATCCATTTAATGAACGAGCTGGAAAAAATCGCCGAAGGCTTTCGGGAAAAATACTAGTCTGACAGTAATAAGTGAACATTTGTTATTCCGATTTTTCATGATTGATGGTTTAATTGGTTTAATTGGTTTAATTGGTTTAATTGGTTTAATTGGTTTAATTGGTTTAATTGGTTTAATTGGTTTAATTGGTTTAATTGGTTTATGAAAAAGTTTATTCACTGATTGAAAATCATTATTTAAATCAGTTAATTTTCAAATATATTATCTGATTAACCTATTCTATATTATCATTCATCCTTTTTCACTAATATTTTTATGATGAGCAGCTTTTAAATTGTTATTAAAAGCCATTTTTTAACCTCTAATTTTAATTGGTATAATAAGGTTTTAATCGTTGTTTTTACTACTCTTAACACCTGTTTTATAATGAACAACCCCGCCGCAAGGAGGGTGTCGCAAAAGGGTTGAGGTCATTTTTTCAACGCGTCAAATTGAATCCAGCTCCCCTTCTTTAGTGCCTGTTATTTGTCCGAATAACAGGCTAAACATCACCCATAATATCAGAGCTACCGC
>NZ_PUJV01000031.1:0-42250 GCF_011189495.1 Photorhabdus stackebrandtii | reverse complement strand
TGTGGCGTTTCGTTTCATTGTCAAGGTCGCTCTTTATTCAGACCCCTAGATTCACCCGGTGATACGGGCGGTTCCCTCCGTCATTGCCGTGGGAACAACTTCAACAAACAACTTCGTGTCGCAAATTCGCAGTTAATGTGAGCTAAAACCCAATTTCATTTTCATTTTATCTGAGCTGAAAAATGAGATAAATGCGAGCCCACGAGATTTCAAACGCGAGCCGTTACAACTAGCGAGTGTGCTGGCAGCGGTAGAGAAAGAAAAGCCGGGTACAATAAAAGTCTACGAGGAGAAAAAGAAAGCATTCTGTGAACAATCACCAGATGCGTGTAAGCAAGCCAGTGATATGGTTAGTTTCGGTACTGACTTCATACCGGTTGCTGGGGACATTAAAAGTTTTGCTGAGGCGCAGAGTGCAATAGATTATTTTGCAGCGGCAGTAGGGATCATCCGGGGGCGGGTAAGGTCGCCGGTAAATCTATTAAAGCGGTAGAAAAAGCGCTGGCTAAAGGTGATGTAACAGAAGCTTCCAGGTTGATAAATTAAAGGTTAAGTGGGTTGATGAAAATACAAACATGAGTCAACGGGCTAAAGGTTACAATGATTCTGCTTCAGGTGCTCGTTCAAATATTGAAACTAAAAAAGGCAGGCTCCCAGTATTGATAGAATAGATGCTTATGGAAAAAACAAACCTTGTACAGTGCACGAATGCCATCCAGCGCCTGTCTTGCCGTCGGATTGTTGTTGGCCTGGTATTGTTCAAAGAACTTGCGACGGGCGTGGGCCCAGTACCCCGCTTCGGTGATGTCAGCCCGGGCATGCAGCGCGTTGCAACCGGCATAATAATCCGTCACCAATGTGCCGCCTGCACACTCTGTGCATCCCGGCTACTGCGGCCGGGATGCAGCTCATAATACACCCCCGCAGGCGAGGTATCGGGGCCAGTGACATACGTCCACAGATCTGCTAAATTTTAGGGCTGACAAGTTATAGAAGGATTACTTACCTATTAGTTCGTAAAGTCAATGAGAGGTGCATTAATTGCCTGAGGTTTTCTCTGTTCGTACCCCAGGCATGATTGTAGAAGAAGCTCTTTAAGTTAATAAAAATTTTTCAGGTATGTAACGATTAAAGTTATTGATTCGACAATATTCTTCTAATTGAAGACTGGAGTTAATACTTATTTTATGATATATCTTTGTCATATGATTTTCAATTTCACTAAAATCAAGATTTAATATTGTTCCAATCTGATGCCTTGTGTATTTCTGTAAGAAAAGAAAAATAATATCCCATTCACGTTCAGTAAAAAAATCTGTCGGTGGTTGGAGTAAAATGGATGAGGGAAATTTATTATGATATTGATACAGACAGGTTAATGAATAGTCTTTCGCCTTCCAACAATGATATATAACGCCTATACAATTTCCGTCCTCATGATAAAAAGGCATCTTTTCACAGAAATAAGATGATAGAATTTTGTCTTTACCAAATACATGCGTTTCAAGTGAACATACTCTTTGCTCTTTTTGCATAACTTTTTGATCATGATCAATATATTCCTTTGCAAATTCAGCGCCATTCCAAGGAAGCTCATGATCATAAAGTCCACTGTAATCAAATAATTCTGAGAAATTTTTGATAGAACTTAACGCTTTATTACCATAAATAAAACATGAAGAACTATCTTTTACTCCCCAAGGCTCATTACTTAATTCCATTGTGTTGATAATTTGAGATGATAATACGGCGAAGTTCTTCATATTTTAAAAAATCCTTTATAATTTAATAGCTAAGGAAGAATTTTGCTTACTGGATGCACAAATCTTTCTGGTACATAGAGATCATAATCATTCGTGCGGCAATATTCTTCTAATTGGTAACTAGAGTTAATGCCAATCCGTAAGATATGGGTTTCAACAATGACAAAAATTTATCGTTCCCGAATATATGTGTTTCAAGCGAACATACTCTTTCTTCGTTCTTCATCACACTTTGATCGTGAATAACGTATTCTTTTGCAAACTCAGCTCCGCCCCAGTGGAGTTCATCGTCATACCGCCCTTCGTAATCAAATGAGCTGTCAAAATTTTGAAAAGCTTTACACGCTTGATTACCAAAAATCCAGCACGAATTTTTATCCTTTATTCCCCAAGGTTCATTACTTTGCTGCATAGTATTAATAACTTGAGGGGAAATACTTAATTTGCTAGCATAGTTCATAATGAAATCCTATTGTAAAGTTAAGTTAGTAATTTCGGTTTATAACTCTTTACTGCCAATAGTGATAAAACGTTCTGGAATATAAAGATGATAGTTATTTTTCTTACAGAAATCAGATAATTCTGTATGTAGTGGTAAATTAAATTTCTGGTAAATTGACTGAATATGATCAACAACATCTTCTGTGCTCACCATTAATTCTTTACCGATACTCTCTTCATCTTGTGAGCGTAGGGTCAAAAAAAGCACTTCCCACTCGGTTTGCGTCAATATATTATTAGGCGGTATAAATTCCAAGGTTGATGGTGATGTTCTCTCATAATAGTAAGAAACAGAAAAATCTTGAGTTTTATACATATGAAAGAAGGTCCCAATGCAATCATTATTCTCATCAAAAAGGGGAAATTTATCACAAATATAGGTTTGTTTGACGTGACTTTCTCCAAACTGATATGTTTCAAGTGAAGTTACGCGTTGCATAGTTTGAATAGCTTTTTGCTCCTGACGGTGGAATTCTTCTGCATATTCAGCAATAGGTGAGGGCAGTTCACCTATAGAACGTCCTATAATATCGAAATCTTCAGGAAGGTTGATAAGTTGATAAAAAGCAGCGTTAGCATAAATAAGTTTTGACTGGCAATCTTTAGCACCCCACGGTTCATTGCTTCTTTTCCACATATTAATCAATTGTGGAGTGATATTTGGCATCTTTCTTTTATTTGTCATAAAAACATCCTTAATTTATCATAGAATTTTTAAATAACTATACAATAGAACATAATAATTTACTCGTCAAAAACCACAGTTATGTTATTTGACATGAAATGCATTTTATGTTCTTAATAATATTTTATTTAATTGACAGTATGTTATTGTGATAATTTCATTGTGAAATAATTATTTCAATTATCAATTGTTATTAACCTAAATACCGATTGATTAGGGGTCCGCTTGGAAAACGGAAAATATCCCACGCTAAGACTGTTTTTTATACAAATCGATATCAACAGTGCGTAATGGCCGGTATTTTCCTACCCCCAGTTTGACATTATTACGCCAGACATAATCTCCACTCAGATTGATATGCTCCCATCCTAGAGGCGAAAGATGTGATACCAGGTGCTCATTAATCGAAATTCCTTTTCGCTTCAGAGAATCAATCGCTCTTTCTATATATACCGTATTCCACAGTGCGATCGCTGATGTCAGTAACGTCAGCCCGCTGGCGCGATAACTTTGATTCTCCAGCCCACGATCCCTGATTTCACCTAGTCTGTGCATAAAAACGGCACGGGAAAGCGCATTACGGGCTTCGCCTTTATTCAAACCCGCCTGTACGCGTCGGCGCAGACTGGGGTCGCGAAACCAATCCAGCATAAACAATGTTCGCTCAATGCGACCAATCTCTCTCAGCGCTTTGGCCAGTCCGTTCTGCTTCGGATAGCTGGCTAACTTTTTCATCATCAGGGATGCTGTGACTGTCCCCTGTTTAATCGAGCTTGCCAGACGCAAGATTTCATTCCAGTGTGATTCTATATCTTTGATGTTCAGTCTGGTTGTGGATATCAGTGACTGAAGCCCTGGATATTGTTCTGCTTTTCCGGGAATAAACAGCCTCTTGTCATGGAGATCTCGGATCCTTGGTGCAAAAGCAAATCCCTGCAAATACATCAGCGCAAAAACATGTTCAGTGAAACCTGCCGTGTCAGTGTAATGTTCTCTAATTTCCAGGTCGCTTTCGTGATACAGCAGGCCATCAAGCACGTGAGTTGAGTCTCGTACTCGGCTGATTACTTTGGTGTAGAACGGACTGTATTGGTCTGATATATGGGTATAAATTTGCACTCCCGGCTCCTGACCATATTTAAGATTGACCTGCCCCGCATAACGTCCATGGCTGCCGACCCGAAAGTTCTGCCCGTCTGACGACGATGTTGTCCCATCGCCCCAGAAAGCGGCCAGAGGTCGCGTTTTCTGAATATTGACCAGCTCGGCCAGTGCAGATGAATAAGTTTCATCCCTGATGTACCATGCCTGGATACCTTCGAGTGATGATTTTGTTGCTCCAGGGCAGGACTCGGCCATTTTTGTCAGCCCCAGATTGATCCCATCAGCCAGAATGGTGGTCAGCAATAGCTTTTTATCTTTTGGTCTGACGTTATTATTTTTGAGATGCGTAAAGTGATGAGTAAAACCGGTCCAACTGTCTACTTCTTCCAGTATCTCTGTAATTTTCGGATGAGGAAGCATCCCGTAAACTAGATCGGCAAAAGGTGAGGCCTCGGAAGGAACACTGTTCTCTAATGGCGTGATTTTCACACCTTTATCGGATATTTCAACATCGGGCAACTCACCGGACAGTGCCATTGCATTCACTTTCTCTAAACGCGATGCCAGAAGAGTGAGCCGAGCCTGAAGGTATGATTGGCAGTCGGTCTGAACGGCCAATTGTAACTGATTATCGTGTCGGAATTTTTCAAACTCAGTTGCCGGAATGAGATAATCATCAAAATTTCTGTAGCGGCGAGATCCCTTTACCCAGATATCACCGGACCGCAATGCGCCTTTAAGCTCATTAAGGACGCAAAACTCATAGTATTTTCGGTCAATGCCCGATGGCGTCAGTACCAGTTTACGCCAGCTTTCAGGAATAAATCCAGTTGGTGCTGCTGCCGGAACTTTGCGAAGCTGTTTACGGTACATTTCCCTTATGGTATCCAAGGCATCACTGAGAGCCTGTGCAGCAGGCACCGCTATGAACTGTAATGCCAACAGCATACGCGGTGCATATTTTCGCAGCGTACTGTATTTTTCAGTGATCAGGTGAAGCGGGTCGAAATTATCCTTACGGGACAGAAACCGCGTTTCTTCCAGGCTATTAATGAATTCCTGCCAGGGAAGGGCATCTTCTATCGCCGCCCAGGGGTCTTCACCGGACTCTCTGGCCTGAAGCAGTGCCTGACCGACAGTAACATATTGCTTCAGCTTGTTTTGAATGAGTTTTCCAGTCAGCTGAAGCTTTTCGGCCTGAGTGCGTTTTGCCCGGCTGAACAGACTGCCAATAATGCGTTCGTGCAGCTCAATAATCTCGTCAGTCAATGTAGCCCGAGCTTCCTGAATAACACAAACCAGCGTGGCGTAACGTCTAGTATCGGCAAATTTTGTCAGGTCTCTGCTGCTCATTTTCCGGCCCTCACGTGCCAGTTTAAGCAGCCGGTTTTGGTGAACGGAAAGTGTAATACCTTCAGGTAATCCCAGCGCTGAGATAGCATTAAGCCGGTCTATATGTTGCAGGACGTTTTTACCGTTGATTTTACCCGGCGGCTGAAGCAGCCAGGCCAGACGGGAAGGTTGTTCCCCCTCAGATATAAGCAGGCTGTCCAATGCTAATTTATGTTTTTCTTCAAGCGATGCAGTGAGTGTGGAAAATACAGATCTGTCAGCGAGTGTGACAACCTCAGCAAGCGTTCGTTCTATCACCTCAACAGAGGGAAAAATAACATTATTGCTATGCAACCAGCTGAGCATTTCTTCGGCAAGCATAAATCCTTTATCTGTACGCATGGCATAGGAATGCAGATGTCGGATGCAATCTTTTTGTCGTGTTTGATTGAACGGAGATAATTTTAGGTAGCGATAAAGCTCGGTTAAGTGTTCCCAGCGGGTTTGTTCTCTCGATGCATATTCATGCCATAAATCAGACGAAACTTTAAGTTGGGAAGCTATTCTGGATACAACACCATTGTGAGGAGCATTGTTTTTGTCCGGCAGAAACCCGGGGCCACGTAGATAACAAAGTAATACAGCAAAGCCCAGGCGGTTTGCTGGCCGGCGGTGTTTATTAATGAGTGCAATATCATTTGCATTCAAAAAACACATTCTGGTCAGAATAATCTCATCATCCGGAATAACCAGTAAGCGATCCTGTTCTTCATTACTCAGTATCTGTCTCCGTGGCATAATGTTTAGCTCCCATATAGTTCCATGCGTTGTAGATTTACAGTGACCAAAATCGACCGGTTTCGTACACTGTCTAACAAATATGTACGAAAGTGAGTGAAATTAATTTCGGACATGCATTATAATGTGTACACTTATTTCGTACAGAAAATTTCATTATGTCACGAATTTTTGCCTATTGTCGGGTCTCTACTCTGGAGCAGACCACCGAAAATCAACGTCGGGAAATCGAAACCGCGGGTTTTAGCGTCAGATCCCAGCGAATAATCGAAGAACAAATCAGTGGCTCGGTAGCGGCCTGTGAACGTCCAGGTTTTAACCGGTTGCTTGACCGTCTGGAAAATGGTGATGTATTGATTGTCACAAAATTGGATCGTCTCGGTCGTAATGCGATGGATATCAGGAAAACAGTGGAGCAACTGGCCGAATTAGGCATTCGGGTGCATTGTTTGGCATTGGGTGGCGTTGATTTGACCAGTCCAGCAGGAAAAATGACGATGCAGGTGATTTCAGCGGTCGCTGAATTTGAACGTGATCTTTTACTCGAGCGCACTTATTCGGGGATAGCGAGAGCGAAGGATGCAGGAAAACGCTTTGGACGCCCACCGGTATTAAATGAAGAACAAAAACAGAGGGTACTCGAACGAATTCAGTCTGGTGTAAGCATAAGTGCAATTGCCAGGGAATTCAGAACCACACGGCAAACAATTCTGAGAGTTAAAGCAAAACAGCAAATACCTACTGTTTAAAAAATGGTCTTAGCGTGGGATATTTTCCGTTTTCCAAGCGGACCCCTATTATATTAAAAATGGTGAATCTTCCTCTTGGGTTGGAATAAATGGAGTCTTTTTTGTAAATAAATGTCATGTTTTTATGTTTTATTTAAATATTGTGTCATTTATCTTGTTGTATTGGTTTTTATATTTATTTGATATTTAAACTTTTGTGCAATTTGTTAAAAAAAAGACTTGATTTAGAGATGCTCCCATTCAGAGGATAAGATTATTCATTAATTGTCCGCGTTGTTAATGGCGCGATTCGCGCATGAATAGCCCGATTAATTATTTATATCCCGAACCTCTGACTGGAGAAATTGAAATTCACGGGCCTGTTAAGCCTGAAAGGGCAAAAATGGACTTCCCGGCAAAACAGGATCTTCCTTTACCAGGCCTGCCTAAACAACCCCTGTCGGCAGAGGAAGCTGCCCGCTTTGAACCGGTACGGTCAGCAGTGGCGCTGGAGCAGGCCATGAAAAACCAGATGGACTGGCTGACCGCCTGGCGTATCAACCGCTACGCTGCTCAGTGCGCCGTTTTTCCATGAAGCTCCCAACCGTGATGCGAACAAAGCCCACTACGAGCAGAGTCAGCAGGCGCAGGAAGCAAAGCAGCAGGCGGTGTTAAAGCAACGGAAAGCCCAGCGGACGGCTTTCGCTTTGAACGGTGGGCGGGGAGAGCCCCCGGTGTTAGTCCCGGGAATACCGGATTTTGACCCGGAAATCGCCCAGAAGCAGTTGCGGGAAGCGGCAGCGGAATTTAGCCGTGACTACCGGGGAGACCGGCGTGAGATACACAGTATGAAGCAATTTGTTGTCGATGACATTCTGGGCAACGCCCTTTATCTGTTGAGCAGTGATGATGAGGATAAGGAATATCAGCAAATGAAACGGGTGGGAGAGGCGTTGGTCAAACGGCTTTTCCGGTCTGTCCCGACGGGAAAAACGGGTCAGCCAGAATCCCCGGAGTCATTACTGGTGGCCCTGTATGACAATCAGGTGCATGATTCCCGTGCCTGGTTTATGTACTCGACGCTGGATACGCGTGAGCCGGAAGGCGGTTATTTCCGTTACCGGGTGATTTACTTCGGCAAGATGTGTAATAAATCCCTGTCGCTTTTAACGGTGGGCGGCAATGTGGTCGGGGCTGAGTCACCGGTTGGCAGTGACTTGTTTCTCTTCAAACGGAAAAAAGTCGGCAACATGGTGGCGGAGGCCATCGGCGAAGTTCACTCCACTCAGCTGGAAGTAAGTGCCCACGATTTATCCACCGGAGAATTGATCACCATGTTACCAGACGCGGAGCAGACGAAAGCGTTCACCCATAATGTGGGCGAGGTGATGAGTCAGCAGAGGCAGTTTATTGACGCGCGGCGATTGCAAATTGGCAAAGAGAAGCTCAAAGCGCGTTGGGCAGGGAGGACGCTGGAACCGTCTCCGCGAGGGGGACCTGAGAAATGAAGAATGCTGTCCGCCAATGGAATGGTGTTGATATGGTATGAGATTGAATAAGAAATACCTTATTTATTTTATTGGCTGTCGTGGTTATTTATGTCTTATGGCAGTGATATTTCCCTACCCTTTATTACCCTTTTCTAATCTAAGAAGGAAAAGAAAATGACAACTGAAATATTAAAAAATATGCAGACCCGTTGTGTTGGGTGTTATCTGATTGATATTCCCATGGCATTTGAAAACATCATCAATACTGGAATATTCATTGATAATGCAAGAGTAGAAACCAAGCGTTTGCATTTATCCACATTTGAACAGCGGATACAATTAAGAGAGCAGAAATTAAGGGCGACCAGAACTGCCGATCTGAAAGATCTGCCTTTTTTAAAAAAGGTTCATCATCTCCAGGGGAACTTATACGGTGTTATTTTTGACAGAAATAACAATGTCAGTGAACCCGGTTTTATTCGGGTATTAGAAGCTCATTTATATGATAATGGTGTTGCTTTTATCATAGAGATGAAATTTATAGAAATCTCAGATGACAAATACAATTATTCAAAAAAACTTTATATAAAATCTGGGATGACCGAAAGCCAATATAAAATGCTTTCTCAAACTTTGGACAAAATGCAAAGGCTTCTTCCCAGAATCAGTGGTAGAAAGGATAGAGAAATTCCGACAATGGCAGGAATCTGTATCCCTGATGGTTTTATTGCCAGTCATAATAATGATGATGAGAAAGTGAATATGACTTTTGTCTATCAGGGAAATGAGGATAACCATTTCACATTCGGTATTGAAATAATTAATGACCTTAAAGAAGGTTCTTTATTTGAACGTATTGGTGAAGCTGAAAGGGATTGGTTTGTTAATTGTGGTAGGGTAATAAGGAAGAGGGAAAGAGAAATAAACGGCATTCATGGAGAGGAGTTATTAGCCGTAGGTCTGCAACCTTTTGATAGTAATCCTCGGTATCGATTTGATTTTATTATCAATGACATGGTGGTGGATGAAGAAAAAACTTGTGTTGGTATTATGTTAATGAATTATCAGTTACCTTCAACGCCATATACTGAAGATGAGCTGATGATGTTGTGGGATGCAATAACGAAAACCTTTCGTAAAAGACCGAACGCTTTCGGATAGCGATATGTCTGGCATTATTTTTTTAGGTGGTGAGGCTAATGAGTGAGAAAAAACATTCTCGTTAATTTAACGAGCTATTTAGAAAGGTGATATCAGGCTACGGCTATTTTTTCTCTGATTATTTTATCTCCTTTCTTCTTATTTATTCTGAACCCGTAACGGTATTTTTTAATCACCGGACATTCGTTCAGTTTTACCAAATCTGGCGTAAATACTTCCCGGCGACGTTTTGCCTCCGGGGGAAGCGGTAGGGTATCTCAGTGCACGGTATCCGTCACGTACTCCCTTTTTCATCGGCAGGTAAAAACATTGCGGCCGGATATTACGCTATTTCTTATCAAATTAACTCAATGAATTATAAGGAATTTATTTTTATTATGAATAATATTGTGACTAAGGCTTTGCCGCTGCCTGACTGGTATCCGCAAGCTTTCTCTCATTTGGGGGCAGAAGAGTATGCCATTGTGTGCCAAATCTGGCAGCGCGAACCTGTGCTACGTAAACTGGCTGCTGAACTTGATAAATATCATCCACCGAAGGAGATGCGTTGCATTCCCAGTAGCTGTCATGAAGTCAGGTTTATGGGACTGATGGAATCTACACATCCAGAATACTATTGCCGACTCTGTCAGCATCACCACTCTTACTATGCTGGTACACCATTTCATCAACTTGATAATAATCAGCAGGCCCGTTTATACGCTGTTTTGGTAACGCTCTGGGGCTGCTGGCGTATTGAAGAGGCGATGTGGATAAGTGGTTGTTATTATAAGAAATCCTGGAGATGCTACTGCCAGAGGCTGAAGCCGGTTCTGATGCTGATTGGTAAACGCTCGGTGACACCGAATCCCCGTTATTTGCTGGGCTTCATGCCGGGCCAGCAAGGAATTCATTGCCCGGCATGCCGGTCATCACAGTTAAGCTACGTTGAAGAGATGCCTGCGGGTAATCCAATGGTCCACTGTGAAACGTGCCAGCACCAGTTTGTTATCTACCCGGAAGTTCCTAAGGGGATTGATCCGTTTGCCGAGAATACGCCGGATGATGAGGTACCGGTGCCTGATTGGTTCCAGCGATTATTTGCGCATACCACGCAAGCGCAATACCAGCATTTAAGATGTGTCTGGCAAAGAGAGCCGATACTGCGGGCGCTGGCTGATCGTCTGGATGAACAAAATCCGTCCTTGGGGGGAGTATATGAATGTCCCTGGTGTGGGAACCGGCGTTTGACAGCTTACGTTAGGGAGCATCAGCATGATGAATATTATTGCCGGGCCTGTGATAAGGCGTTTTCTGCCAGTGTCGGTTCGGTGTTTTATCGATTGCAGGAGAAATATTACTATCGTCTGTATTCCGTGTTGGTCATGCTGTGGACGCAGTGGCGGCCTGCGAAGGCTCTGGTAATTGGTAAACTCAGAAAGTTGGAAGTGTTTAACTACTATCGTAAACGGCTACAGCCGCTGTTTGATGAACTGGGTGATCAGCCTATTACACCGTATCCCCGATATATGTCAGGATTTAAGCCCGGAAGGCAGGGGGTTTGTTGCATTCATTGCCAATCTGCGAATTTGGATATCGCGGGGGTAGTCACCACCCCGGATAATCCAAATATCTGTTGTTTGGATTGTGGAAGTAAGTTTAGGTTGCATGTCTGGCGCTGGCAGTTTTTACCCGATGCACCGTAAAATGCTATTTGATCCCTTTTGTCAAAATGGGATCAATATATTGTTTCAGCGGTAGCCTTATTAATCAATTAAGGCTGCCGCTATCATTATCAGTAATTGAAAATTATGTGAATAGTTTGATAATAAGATTTTTAAGTCAATAAAAATTTTTCTGGTACATAATGATGAAAATTATTCGCCAGACAATATTCTTCCAATTGTTTACTGGAATTAATACCTATCTTGCTATATATTTTAGCCATATATGTTTCAACAGTATGATTAGTAATGTTCAATCTCTGTCCAATCTGTTTTCTGGTGTATTTTTGTAAAAAGAAGAAAATAATATCCCACTCAAGTTGAGTAAAAAGATCCGTTGGTGGTTGGAGTATAATGGATGATGGTAAATTTTTATGATATTGATGTAACTGGGACAATGAATATTCTTTGGCTTTCCATCCATGGAAAAGGATTCCGATACATTCGCTTTCATCATTATATAATGGGAGTTTTTCCTGAAAATAAGATGATAAAATTTTTTCTTTTCCGTATGCATGTGTTTCAAGTGAGCATATTCTTCCTTTTTTTGTCATTACATTTTTATCATGGGCAATGAATTCTTTTGCAAACTTAGCGCCATCCCAAGGAATTTCATCATCAAAAATCCCTTCATAATCAAATGAGTCGGAAAGGTTTTGGATGTTTTTAAACGCTTGATTACCATAAAGAAAGCATGAATTTTCATCTTTGATTCCCCACGGTTCGTTACTGATTTCCATTGTGTTAATAATCTGAGGTGATATCGTATAGCTTTTCATAGAAACTCCGTCATAATTTTAAATAAACATTCTGCTTTCTTCCTGTACAAATCTTTCTGGCATATAGAGATTATAATCATTAAGGCGACAATATTCTCCTAATTGATAACAGGAATTAATGCCAATCTTTTTATATATCCGTGCCATATGGATTTCAACAGTACGATAGGTGATATTTAATATTTGGTTCATCTGTTTACTGGTATATTTTTGTAAGGAGAGGAAAATAATATCCCATCCCGGTTGGGTAAACAAATCAGTCGGTGGTTGGAATATAATAGATGCAGGGAGTTTGCCATGGTATAGACGGGTTAATGAGAAATATTGAGCTTCCCATTCATGAAAAATAACTCCTATACACTCTTTTTTATCGTTATATATTGGATGTTTTTCACAAAAATGAGATACCAGAAATTTATCTTTTCTATACCAGTGTGTTTCAAGTGAACATACTCTTTGCCCTTTGGTCATGGCACTTTTATCATGATTTCTGAATTCTTTTGCAAACTCATAGCTATCCCAAGGAATTTCGTCATCAAAAAATCCTTCATAATCAAATGAATGTGGAAGATTTTGAATATACTTAAATGTCTGGTTGCCATAAATCCAGCATGAGTTTTGATCTTTTATTCCCCAAGATTCATTATTTTGCTGCATGGTATTGATCACTTGAGGTGAAATAACTAGCTTACTGGTTTTACTCATGATTCAGCCCTGTGATATCTAAATATTCAGGAAAATTGTGGTGTGATATTGCTGGGATTTTCTCTTATATTTGACATAGTAACTCCTGAGTCTTGATTTAAATTATCATCTGACATTTTTATTTGCCGATTACGCTTCAAATGAGCTGTTCTATAATAAAGGATAATAGCTTTATCGTCAAAAAACGTATATTTGTTAATTGATTTTTTACTATTTGATGATGCGATTTTCAATAGTAATTAATATAACTATATATATTGTTTTATATGAAAATTGTTTTAATTGTTTGTTAAAAAAATGGTCTGGGCCGTTGCTGTACTTGCTGTTGCATTTAATATTACTCATCTTCTTGCTGAGAAATATGTGTTATCAATAATAAATAATTGCAGATTATGTCAGAAATCACCAATATTCGCTTTGTTGTCAATTGATAAATTATTATTTTCCCTAATGCTTAATAGATATTTTACTAAACTTTTTTATTTACTCTGATTTGTAATTAAATAGTAAATATGGACAGTGTTCTGAAAAAACGAGAATTTTGAACACATTTTTAATGTGACCCAAAAGGTAAACGAAGCGAATCACCATGCTTTTCGCGGGAAGCCCCTTCCTTTCAGGTAGGGGAGGATGTCAAATCATTACACTTATCGCCAGTTTGGACGGGTATGCGACCAGCAGAGGCACGTGATCGTGTTCGCCCTCCATCCGAGCTGAAGGCATCCCGTCGTTGTTCTATCATTTGTCCGTAAGAGCCTGCGTCGGTACTTAATGCCCACAGAGGCCAGCGTAAATCCGTCATATCGACGGTTGCGGCCTGTGAAGTGGGAAGCATTACCCTTTAGGGCGGTGAGCAGTCACGATAATAAAAATCTTTCTGGTACATAATGATGAAAATTATTCGTCAGACAATATTCTTCCAATTGTTGACTGGAGTTAATACCTATCTTGCTATATATTCTGGTCATATATTCTTTAACAGTACAATAAGTAATATTTAATCTCTGTCCAATCTGTTTTCTGGTGTATTTCTGTAGAAAGAAAAAAATAATATCCCATTCACGTTGAGTAAAAAGATCCGTTGGTGGTTGAAATATAATAGATGCAGGTAGCTCATTATAATATTGATATAGATGGGTCAATGAATATTTTTTGGCTTCCCAACCGTGATACATAATTCCTATGCAGTTACCATCTTCATGATAAAAAGGCATTTTTTCACAAAAATAAGATGACAATATTTGCTCTTTTCCATATATATGTGTTTCAAGTGAGAATATTCTTCCTTTGTTTTCTATCACTTTTTTATCTTGATAAATGAATTCTTTTGCAAATTCAGCTCCAGCCCAAGGAAGTTCATGATCAAAACGCCCTCCGTAATCAAATGATTCCTTAACATTATGAATAAATTTTTTTGTTACAGAATTACCGTAAATAAAACATGAAGAACTATCTTTGATTCCCCATGGCTCATTGCTTAATTCCATTGTGTTAATAATTTGAGGTGATATTTCATAACTCTTCATAAAAACTCCGTGATGGTTTGAAATTTAAACAAATATTCTGCTTTCTGGCACATAGAGATCATAATCATTAGAACGGCAATATTCTTCCAGTTGATAACAGGAATTAACACCAATCTTTTTATATATCCGTGCCATATGGGTTTCAACTGTGCGGTAGGATATATTTAACATCTTGCCCATTTGTTTACTGGTATACTTGTGCAAGGAGAGAAATATATGATTTTTCTTCTTTCATTACTTTTTGAGTATGGTGAATATGTTCCTTTGCAAACTCAGCTCCATCACAAGGGAGTTCATCATCATAAAGCCTCTCAAAATCAAATGAGCCTGAGAAATTCTTGAGAGATTTTAATGCCTGATTTCCATAAATAAAGCATGAAGAACTATCTTTCACTCCCCTCGGCTCATTGCTTAATGCCATTGTGTTGATAATTTGAGGTGATATTGCATAGTTCTTCTTCATAAAAACGCCTTTATAATTTAAGATTTAAAGAAACATTCTGCTTTCTGGGTGCACAAATCTTTCTGGTACATAGAGATCATAATCATTGAGGCGACAATATTCTTCCAATTGATAACAGGAATTAACGCCAATTTTTCTGTATATCCGAGCTATATGGGTTTCAACTGTGCGATAGGAGATATCTAGCATCTTGCCCATTTGTTTACTGGTATACTTGTGTAAGGAGAGGAAAATAATATCCCATTCCCGTTGAGTAAATAAGTCAGTTGGTGGTTGGAATAGAATAGATGCCGGGAGTTTACCGTGATATAAACGGGTTAATGAGAAATCTTGGGCTTCCCATCCATGTAAAAGAACTCCGACACATTCTTTTTCATCATTATATAGTGGGTATTTTTCGATAAAATAGGATGACAGGAATGTATCTTTCCCATATATATGCGTCTCAAGTGAGCATATTCTTTTTTCTTTTTCCATTACGCTTTTATCGTGAATAATGTATTCTTGTGTAAACTCAGCCCCATCCCAGGGGAGCTCATCATCATATAATCCTTCATAATCAAATGAATTTGGAAGATTCTGAAGAATTTTCACCCCTGAATTACCAAAAATCCAGCATGAATTCCTATCTTTGATTCCCCAGGGTTCATTACTTTGCTGCATTGTATTAATCACTTGAAGTGAAATAGTGAGCTTATTGATTTTACTCATGACTAAATCCTATTGTACAGTTAATGATTAGTGGTTTAAATCTATAATTCCCTACTACCAATAGTGAAAAATCTTTCAGGAACATAAAGGTGATAGTTATTTTTCTTGCAGAAATCTTCTAATTCCATATGGAGTGGTAAATTAAATTTCTGATAAATCGACTGAATATGATTAATAACATCTTCTGTGCTGATCATTAATTCTTTACTGATGCTTTCTTCATCTTGTGAACGCAGGGTCAGAAAAAGAACTTCCCACTCGGTTTGCGTCAGTATGTTGTTAGGTGGTATAAATTGCAGGGTTGACGGAGATGTTTTTTCATAATAGTAAGAAACAGAAAAATCCTGGGTTTTGTACATATGCAAAATAATCCCGATGCAATCACCCTTTTCATCACAAAGGGGATATTTGTCACAAAGATAGGTTTGTTTAAGGTTATGCTCTCCAAGCAGATGGGTTTCTAGTGAAGTGACCCGTTGCATAGTTTGAATAGCTTTTTGATCCTGACGGTAGAATTCTTCTGCATATTCGGCGATAGGCGAGGGTAATTCACCGGCAGAAAGCCCGATAATATCAAAATCTTTAGGAAGGTTAAGTAGTTGATAAAAAGCAGAATTCGCATAAATAAATCTTGATTGCAGATCTTTGGCTCCCCAAGGTTCATTACTTCTGTCCCACATTTGAGTTAATTGTGGTGTGATATTACTGGGGTTTTTTCTTATGTTTGACATAACAGCTCCTAAATCTTTATTTAAATTATTATTTGAAAATTTTGTTTGCCGATTACGCTTCAAGTGGGCTGTTATATAATAGAAGATAATAACTTTCTCGTCAAAAATCGTATATTTATTAATTGATTTTTTACTATTTAATGATGTGATTTTAAATAAGTGGAAATATAACTTCATTTATTATTTTATACGAAAATTGTTTTATGGCTTGCCGAAGAAATGGTCCGAGGCTGTGGCTGTGCTCGCTGTTGCACCTGATATCTGGCGTCTTTTAGCGATAAAGCGTGTGTTATCAATGGTAAAAAAGTGCAGATTGTGTCCGAAGTCATCTGTAGCCTCTTTAAGTTGTTAATGGATAAATAATTATTTGTCCTAATGCTTGATAGCCATTTTACTAATCTGTTTTATTTACCATTATCTGTAATAAAGAGCAATTATTAACCGTGTTCTGAGGAAAATGATAGTTTTTGAACACATTTCTAATGTAACTCGAAGAGTGAGATAAGCAAATTACTCCTCTTGTATTAAGTGTATATTTGGGGGTTTATATGCTATCTGTTTTTACTGTTCATTTAAAAGCATGGTTTACAGCAATTATTTTTATTTAAATAAGTAGTAAATACTTAATAGTGAGCCTAATATTAAGTTTTGCAATATAGCTGCACTTTGTACACCAATTGGTTGTACTGACTCAGCATGAGTCATGCTACTCAATTAAAGGATTACTTTAAAAGGTTCATTGAAGTATTTAATACGATTCCAACTTGTGTAAGAATAACTAAACTCCTGTACCTAGATGTAACATTTCAAACAACAATCATCTCTCTTTCTATATCGGAGAATTTGCTGTGCTTTGCGGGGTTTAACGTTTTAGCACAGCTATTTTTTTAGTATTCCGCACCCAGTGCGGGCCCAGGGGAAAAGCTGTAACAACATAAAAACATTGGTCTGATAAATAGGAAGCGGATATGAGCGCGGATATGAGCATAGTACCTTGTATAACCAAACTGAGGAAGGAAACAGGAATGATCGAAAGACACGACTGGCATAAAGCTGATATTATTGCGGCGCTGAAAAAACGAGGAACATCGTTGGCGGCAGTTTCAAGAGAAGCAGGGCTTGCATCATCTACTTTATCGAATGTTTTACATCGCCCATGGCCCAAGGGTGAGCGGATTATTGCCACCATTTTGAATTGTGAGCCATCTGAAATATGGCCAAGCAGATATTCTAAGTAAATTATTATTTGTAAAAATTTACTTGGACTTCTCATAACAAAGTTAATGAGAAGGGAATTCAATGTCTGAGGTACGAGCAGAATTTTTCACGAATGAAAGTTCTCTTTGTACATCAGGCATGATTTTGATAGGCAGGTTTTTTGCATATATTGAATAAAGTGCGGTGGTATTTTGCAAGGATGAAAATTTATTTATCTTTAAACAAAGAATACAGTCGGATTAAGTGTGATCTGGTAACATGCTGCACTTATCCGACTCTTCGCCATTATTGGGTACTGATATAATATTGTGTCTTTATTTTACGGTGTTAACTGAGTTAAACCGGAGATCACCTTTTCAAGATACTGACGAGGGCAACCCAAGTTTATCCGAATTATCCGTCAGCGGCTGCGTTACAGGGATAACAAAAATTAGTCTATTTTTTGTATAAAAATATAACATCTTGTTTTTGTTATTATCTTATTTAATCAACCCCCAATTTAGTTGTTTGGTTGATTATCAACACTAAGTATGTAGTAATAAATTTATGAAGTTACATAAAGCTGATGTTCGGTTATTGCCATTGCAAGACTGTATTCAATATCTGCCGTCTGAATTTGGCGCAATGTTTCCTGTTTAGGCCGGTAAGGTAACAGATATTCCTGACACTGTGGAAAAGTAAGACATTGCGGTATCGGGCAAAGCGTTGTGGTTTTTTCATTAATTATGATGACACTATCAATAATATCCGGCCAATACCGCTGCATCTTTATTCCCCCGACGATTGCAGTCGGAGCCAACGGAAATAATAGTGATATATTTGTATAATTATCATAAACGTATGCATTTTCCCACTGATGTGTATCTTCAAGTTGATATTCATTAAGTTTTCGGCTTTGTGCATGAGTTAATAAATTCAATAACCAGGGGTGTACACCAGGTTGCTGTCTGGCAAGTGTCTGCATCAATAAGATCAATATATCCAGTGGGAGATAAAGGGTTCTGCCGGCAAGAGAAAACCCCGATAACTGTTCCTGAAAGGCCTGCAAAATAATATATGAGAGAGCCAGATTATCGGCATATTGCGCTAATTGTATGCCCTGCCCAAGAATAGGGGGATAATACTGTTTATCTGATAATAAAGGCGGTTGGCTGGCAATAATATAATGTTTTTTCTTTTTATTACGACTGAATATGGATTGTTTTATTAATACTCCTTCCTCATTGAGATACCACCAAGAATAAGGTCGCCAGCCAAGATCACTAAAATTTATGTGAGTCAGCACAACCCGGAGATGAAAAACTTCATGGTCTTCCTTTTGTTTGTCAGTAACGAATTTGCTGACACCCGCGCGTGGAAAAAAGATATTAGGACTGGCATGGGGTAAAGTGACAAATATTTTCTTTGCACAAAGAAAACGTTGCAATGTTATCTCATTCCAACCTAATAAAGACCATATTTTGTGTGATAATGTATCCGGCAGGGTTGGAAAAAGCAGAGATTTTTGATTATTTATCTGTGAAATAACTAACCGACGATAAATTATATTATTCATGTTTTTTTATTCCTTTATCAAGTAAATCTCTCTGAGATAAATACCATTGCAAAGAAAATAATAATAAGATACCAACCACCAGGTAATAAGTGGTTTTCAGGGAAAAGAGTGATAATAATGCCCCAGCACCTAATGAAAATGTTATCTTAGACAATGAAGCAATGGATGTTCTTAGCATAATAAATTTGCCGACATCCTGTTTTTCAGGTACCTGATTACATTTCACTTGAATACATATAATGTGACAGGTAATAAACAGTGTTGCACAAAATAACAATGCAGCTACCAGATATTTATTCTCTGTTCCAGCCATTAATACAATTATGATTGCACTGATTAACAGCGCATGATTAAGAATAAATTTTTCTCCGACTATTTTTCGCGACAGAAGTAACCCAGAGATAAACCCCGCTATCATACAACTAATATTGAGTGATGCGTAAAAATTCGCCCCTGATTCAGTAAGAGTATCAGCTAGTGGTGGTAAAGAGGTATTAATAAATTGAAATGCACCACTGGAAGGAATGGAAAATAATAATATTTTTCTTAATTCCTGTCGGTTAAATACATGAACGAGATACGTTTTATCCAGTAGTTGTTTCTGTTTTTTATCGGTATGAACTATTGTTGGTATCACTGATAGAGTAAAAGAAGTAAAAAAGCCGGTCACTATTGTACTGACGGCATAAAAAAAACCAGCAATAAATAAGCCTGAATTACCGGCATCCAATGTGAGAAATACCCCTCCCAATGCCGCCCCCGATGTTTGCGAAATCTGAATATTTGATGCCGAAATTTGCAACATTTTACTGCCATCCTCCGATGTAAAATTATCCCGGACAATACGGTTTATCGACGTTTTATTGAACATCTTCACTAGAGATAAAATACTTTGTACAGTTATAACTGCCAGCATGAGTAGTGTAGGTTGTGTTGCTGAAAATAAAAAAAACAGCGGCAGGCAGAATGCTGACAGAGTGAGGATGCCATTACTGACAGTGAGTTGCCGGGCAGGGTTTTTAGTATCAGCAAATGAAAGAAGAAAAAAACCCATAATTGCGGACGGAAGGTACCCTGCTATTATCGTGAAACTGACAGCTAACGGACTGTGTGTGATTTGGAAAACCAACCAGAGAATAATCACACTTTGCATCCCTTCAGCTAAGGCAGAAAAAGCCGTATAGGTTTGGAACCCTATAAATTTTTTCCGCAATAACTGTTGATTCTTCATTGTACTTCTCGCTTAACATGCGTTGATGGGGAAGATTCTGACAATTGATTAATCAAATTATGAAATTCAGCCAGACTTTGACATGAGGCGAATGCCAAATAGCGAAAGTCGTGAGCACCAGTACGTGTCATTTTATGGCGTGTTTTTTCTAATTCCGATACAGCAACAACATTTGGTAAATGTAATAAATCTGATGCGCTGTGCCCCTCTGGATAAACACCAATAACCCCAGAATAACCGTGATAATCCTGTGATGGTATATTATTAATTGGGCGCAGTAACCAACTCAACAACCAATTGTGAATAATCATCATCACGGGTTACATACCGGCAATAAGCATGAGGGACAAGGTGTGTCAGCTTCTGTTTCTGTAAATATTTATCCCGAAAATATAAAGTATTACGATAATCTTTAGGGCCAGGTAATTGCAACATATCGCATAATACCGCCGCCGTAAATACACCGTCTTCGTTGCCTGTAACAATACCTATAACTGTATGTAAGGAAACGTTTAATACACACCGCAGAACTTCTTGTGCATCTTCCAGATTTTTAACTCTATAGTACTTCGTGCCATTAAGGGCAGGTTTAACTCTTTCCACTATATGAATAATCTGATATCCCTGACGGGCTAAAGCTGTCGCAATACCTTCACGATATCCTAATACAATACTGCCTCTTGGTAAATGATATTGAGTAATTTGCTGGCAATTCCCCGGCACCTGAATGCCGGTAATACAGATAAATAACTGAACGTTAAATTATTGTCTTCTTGCTCAACTAATACAGCCGCAACAACCTGATTATCATATTTAGCCATTCTCCAATAAATTAGCTTCTCCATAATACTGACAGGCGTTTCATTTAGTGCTGTCGGCATAAAATCAGTCACAAATGGCAGATAAACGTCTTGCAAGAGTGCCAATATTCCCTTGATATCTTCCTCAGTCGGTATAGAGAAGCTGATCGTTATTTCTGACATTATTCGTTTCCAGAATTAACCTGCTTAACAACCATAAACAGTTGGCTTTCATATAAAATTGCCAATTTCCCCTCAAATTGATATTTATCCACCAGCATTTTTAATCTTCCGATAAATAACTCACCGTGGGCAGCTAAAGCGCGTTGCACTTGAGTCGATGAACGACTCATCCCGATAAATGCTTCGTCGGGAATAGTCATACTCCAGTGGGTATTGAGTGTAATATGGAGGGCATTTTCATGCAGGAATGCAGTATTCAATTCCTGCGCATAATCAAAATCCCGATAGTGACGGCGATAGTTAGGGCTTAATTCTTCCAGCAGATTTTCATACTCATTAAGAAATTCACTATGCCGGTAATCTCGGTTATTTTGCAGGACCGCTATGATGCCATTATCTGCCAGACTGTTTCTGACCAGATTTAATACTGTTGCCCGAGCCATCCATTGAAAAGATTGTGCTGCCATGATCAGGTCAGGATTACCCACATTGGCGAGATGCTGTTCAGCACTGCCATGTAACCAACTGACCCATGGCAGTTTCTGTTTACCGGTGTCGATCATATCCTGCGAAATATCAATGGCAGTGTAGTGGTGTTGTTGACCAAGCAGATTTGCCAGCCCTTCGAGAGCAATGCCGGTTCCAGCACCAATATCGACAACAGACAGTGCCCTGTCTTTAGGTAGCCAGTGGCAAATTTCACGGAAAAGTGCCTGCGGGTAACGAGGGCGGTAGCGATCATAACTTTTAGCCAAACCATCAAATTTTTCTTTATGCTGTGTCATATGATCCTCTGCTCCTTCTCTTTGGGTGATGGGTTTTCGGGCAATTGATTAAAAATGTAATTGAGTCGTCCACCTGCGCGGACAACCGCCAACATTTGTTCGGATGGTGGATAAAAATCCGCTAATGACGTTTCAGCGATAAAACGGCCTTCGTTAATTAAGCATTCAACAGTTAATCCTTCACGAAAACCTTCAATGTCAGCTTCAATCGCTAACAAGCCAAGATTCCATGCGTTGCGGAAAAAAATCCGCCCGAAAGCGGGAGCAACAACCATAGGTATACCTACTGCTAATAAAGTATTCACCGCCTGTTCCCTTGAACTGCCAATACCAAAAATACCATTACAGACAATGATATCTCCCGTAATCATCCTGACACGTTGATTTTTGATGGGATCCCTTTTTGCAAAATCGTTTTTTTGATCAATCATGCCATTCAAGCTCCGTAATCAGCGGCACCCTGCCATGTAATGCCACATTTGCTGCAACTAAAGGCGATGAGAGATAAATTTCCGCTTCAGCATTGCCCATACGCCCTTGAAAATTCCGGTTCATCGTTGAAAGAACTCGTTCCCCTTTAGCGGGAATGGTACCTTGTGTGCCAACACAAGCCCTACACCCGGGAGAAGTCACCAGAGCACCCGCAGAAACAATTTTTTCAAGCAACTTGTTGGTAAGGGCCAATAAGAATTAAATGGCCTCTGGCGATAATGATTTTTTCGTATAACTGTTTAATTGTTAAAGACTCTGATCTGGCCATCTTTTCAATAATTGCCCGACGGCTTTGATTTCCATTAGAAACAGGAAGCTCTGGCAGAGGTTGATTAATATCGTAGCCTGATAAATCAATACCACCGAGCAAATCAGATAACATGCTGAGACCAAATTCAGGGTGAATAAGCGCCTGCAAGTCGTTAAATTTCTTTTTGGCACTCTCTTCATCAGCACCAATAAAAAAGCACAGCCCCGGCATAATTAAAATATTGTTATAGTGCCTTTTATATTGACTGAGCCGGGATTTTAAATCGCTATAAAATGCTTTTGCTAAATTCATATCAGGCTGTGCAGTGAAAACTAATTCAGCCGTTCTGGCTGCCAATTCTTTTCCCGGTTCTGAAGAACCAGCCTGTACAATAATGGGGTGCCCCTGAGGAGGATGGGAAATATTTAATGGCCCTTTTACGGAGAAATATTGCCCCTGAAAATTTAATTCATGGCATTTTGATGGATCATAAAAAATACCACTCTGCTTATCACGGGGCAGAGCATCATCATCCCAGCTATCCCATAATCCAGTCACAATGTCCCAGGATTCAGCCGCCTGGAGGTATCGTTCATCATGCTCAGGATGTTGAGCAAAACCGAAGTTTTTCGCTGCATGAGATTTAGACGAGGTCACCAGATTCCAGCCAGCGCGTCCACGGCTAATATGATCCAACGAAGCAAATTCACGGGCAATATTAAATGGATGTTTATAGGTGGTGGATGCGGTAGCAACCAGACCGATATGTTCAGTCACCATTGCCAATGCTGATAAAAGAGTCATAGGTTCGAATACGACTACTCGGCTACCATAACCCCGTTGATCATCCTGAAAAACTGAAGGTGTATCAGAAAGAAAAATTAAATCGAGTAAACCTTTTTCTGCTATACGAGCCATATTCAGATAATGCCCGATATCTTGTGCCGCTTGCGGATTAACATCAGGGTGACGCCATGCAGCCGGGTGATGCCCAGTACCATAAGTAAGATAAGCACCAAGCACGAGTTGTTTCTGGTTACTTTCCATTATATTTTCCTTTATAATACTTGTCGTCTTTTAATTTTCCTATTTTCTGGCAGCAGTCACTGTTTTTATAAACACACGGTTATCTATGCTCCCGGGAATGCGCTCTTTTGCCACCACGATGCAACTCGAAATCCATAGGTTATATATGTGAGAATATATTTTCTTGATAGAAAAATATTAAAACTCAGGCATCAAGATGCATAAGGAATAAGATTGATGACTTTTTTTATACTTATGCAATCTTTCTCTACTTCTGCAGAACGCCCATACTTTAATATTTCGTGAGATACATGTTCCATTGCTTTATAAGCCGTTCTGAGCATATGGTTGGCATAAATAATAATATTAAAACCTGCTTCGCTCAGATCATTATGATAAGTTGCTGAATAAGTCGTTGGTACGCATATCAGTGGTAATCATCACAAAATAAAACAGGGGTTCAGATAATATTAACCCGGCGGCGATCTACATCGTCACAAACCCAGAGTTTATGCGGTTTTCAGCGGTAAGAGGGGTTAACCCTCTGTTATAGCATGTGGCCTAATTCATCAATAGCGCATCAGGCGAAATCAGCGCCGGACAAACGCAAATCAACGTTCACGATACGCTGAACAATATTGGATTGATTGACGGCGGCCTGATTTTAATCAGCATGACCGTATCGATAGCAGGGCGGCCATTATTGTGGCAATACAACGGGGCAACGAGTTCGCGGGTGAATTCAAAATCCAGGGCGGCATCAACTTGACGAACCAGATGATTTTTGAGCACCAGTTCATCAAGTGAGAGGGTTTCCAGTGAGAAAGTCTGGAGAGGGGGGACTTAACATGGCGGCAAGCTCTGTCTGGTGAACGGAATTTAATTAAAGTAAAGTGCTGGGTAAAAAACCAGCACTTTGTCAATAATCTGTTTAGTCTATGGTGTTAACTGAGTTAAACCGGAGATCACCTTTTCAAGATACTGACGAGGGCAACCCAAGTTTATCCGAATAAACCCTTTTCCCCTATCGCCAAAATTCCGTCCCATTGAAACGGCTATTTTCGCTTTCTGTAGCAAGGCCAGCTGGAGAGCATCATCATCCAGACCTAAAGTGCGACAATCCAACCAAGCCAGGTATGTGCCTTCTGCTTTGGTCATTCGGCACCAAGGGACAGTATGCGCTATAGCTTGCTCCAACCAGCGACGGTTCTCAGCCAGGTGCTTTTGTAGCTCATCAAACCATAGACTTCCATGTTGATATGCTGCTGTGGCCGCAGTCATCGATAGCGAGTTAAATACATCTAATCCGTGGGCGTTTAATCGATCGTTAAAGGCACGTCGAAAACCGGGATCTGGAATGAGAAAGTTCGATATACGAAGTGATGAGAGTCCAAATGTTTTACTTGCTGAGGTAGCGGCAATGATGTTGCTATGCCATTCGTTCCCCAGATGCAGTACTGAGGTGAATGTTTTCCCAGGTAAAATCAAATCAGCCCAAATTTCATCAGAAATTACCGTTGCACCGTACTTTTTACAGAGCGTCAATAACCGGGTCAACTCGTCGCGATCCCAGCATCGGCCAGTAGGATTGTGTGGGTTACATAACAGGAGCAAAGGCGGTCTGTGTTGCTCCAATATCTGCTCTAAATGATCATAGTCAATTTTATAACCGTCCAGACTTTCAAGGAGTGGATTTTCAATAACCACTCTGTCGTTCATGGTGATGATTTTAGCGAATGAGCCATAATAGGGACCTTGTACCACGACGCCTTCACCCGGTTTACTGAGCATCTGGATCAGCAAAGCCAGCCCGGGTATGACACCTTCTATTGAAGTGAACCAATCCCGGCATAAGGTTAACTGATGACGTTTTGAAAACCAGTCTATTGCTGCCTGGTAATAGTTATCGTCGCGTTCGCTATAACCGAAAATACCATGGTTGACTCGGGTGTGTAGTGCTTGCTGGATTTTTTCCGAACATTGGAAATCGAAATCAGAAATCCACATTGGCAGAAGATCAGTTTGGTTCAATTGCAGGTAACGATCCAAAAAGTCCCATTTAACAGAGCCCGTATTGTGGCGATCGATGATTTGATTGAAATCATGCGGTTTCATGTTGGCTTTCCTTATTCTTCAGGGAATGTTCCGGTGCGACTCTTGCAATACCGAAACCAGTAAAGCCATAAATGAGTGCAAAAAAGACGGCGGCGTAGCACTGGATAGCCCAGGGCAGCAGCTCAAGCGTACTGACACCCAGAGTCGTCGCCATGTAAATGCCTGCGGCAGTCCATGGGATGAGTGGCTCAATGACGGTACAGGCATCTTCTATTGTCCGTGACAGATTTTTATTATCCAGGCCCATGCGGCGATAGGCACCTTTAAAGAGTTCTGCCGGGATGAGGAGAGCCAGTTTTCCATCACAGGTGGCACCGGTCACAAGGATGGTTGTGGCTACGGTTGCCGCGATAAGTTGCCCGGTTGTGTGAACAGCTTGCAGAAGCCGGTTAATGATGAGGGTCAGGGCACCTGTGAGCGCCAAAGCACCGGCAAACGAGAAGGCACAAAATACCAGCAGGATGGTGCTCATCATTGAGAACATGCCACCGCGATTGAGCAGACGTGGGACGTCGCTAACGACTCCAGTGATGTTGTGCCCCTGCTCAGAGAACATTGAGAGATTGAAGCCATCTATCAACGCATTAAGGCCCTGTTTAAGTGTAAATCCCTGAAGACCTATGCCGATCGCAATAGCCAATGCACATGCAGCCAACATAACGGGTATCACCGGACGTTTTGTTATTGCACCCCACAAAACCAGTATCGGTGGCAAAATCAGTAATAAATTGAAGTGATACAGGCTTTCAAGAGATTGAATGATGTCTGTGACTTTTTCAGGTGTTGCGATGTTACCTACTGAGCTTGTATGACCAGCGATAAGATAAACAGTCGCCGCTAAAATAAAGCTTGGGATAGTGGTATACATCAGGTGTTGGATATGGCTGTAAAGGTCGGTGTCGGCGACGATGGCGGCGAAATTAGTTGAATCAGATAAAGGTGAAATTTTATCGCCGAAATATGCACCTGAAACAACCGCACCTGCGGCGGCAGCCAAAGGTACATCAAGACCTGCCGCGACCCCCATTAGGGCAATACCCACGGTTCCGGCTGCACCCCACGATGTACCGGTGCAGACTGAGATAATGCTCGTGATAAAGAAGGCAGCAATGAGTATATATTGCGGGCTAATCAGTTTTAATCCCCAGTAAACCATATAAGGTATGGTTCCGCTGATCATCCAGGTTCCGATTAGTCCCCCTACGCAAATCAGTATCATGATCACCGGCATTGCTTTGGCTAGCTTTGCCACAATGGAATCAATAATGTCATTCCAGCGGTAGCCTTGCCAATACGCAAAGGCAGCCGCTATTCCTGCTGATACGAGTAATAAGGGCTCAATGCGCAGTCCCAGTTGACCATAGCCAATAACCAGAAGTAGGAGCATTGCTACGATCGGTAGCATAGCTAGTCCCAGATTAAGCTTTTTTTTGTCATCCATTTAAAATCCCTGTTTCGGATATGTTATTGAGAAAGAATAATAAATTTTTTTCGAATGGAATGTGAGAGGTGTGACTTGTCCATGTAATCGGTTTCATGAAGTGTGAAAATGCGATCTGTGTATCGTTTTTTACGCTTGTTTTGTATGTGATGCTTTTCTTCATCCTATGGAAAAAACAGAATCTCTGATTACGAGTTCGGCTGAGAACATATTCATTTGTGGGGCCGGTTCTTCCTGGGCATTGAGCTGTAATGCCAGGTTAGCAGCCCGCCGTGCCATCCTTTCTATTGGGTAGTGTACAGTCGTTAAAGAGGGATAGAGATATCGTGCCGGGACAATATCATCAAACCCAACGATCGACAGTTGTTCCGGTAAGTTGATTTTTCGTTGATGAAGGGCTCGCATCATGCCGGCAGCCATAACATCGTTGAATGTCACTGCGGCAGTAAAGTTGATGCCGCTGTCCAAGAGCTTTTCTGCTGCCTGTTCTCCGCCTTTTTCGTCAAATGGAGCGCTGATAACCCAATTGCCAGGTACGGTGATACCCGCATGAGTCATTGCAGAATAATATCCCTCCAGGCGGAGTTTTCTATCATCAATAGGCAGGTCTGTCGTTATACAGGCGATTTTTCGATGACCATTTTGGATAAGGTAGTGGGTAGCAGCCTGTGAAGCGCTAACATTATCTAACCAGATGCATCGGTTGGCGATTGCAGGAAAATATCGATTAACAATCACTAATGCTGGCGTATGCGCTGCATAACGTAATATATCTGTATCACTCATTCGAGTGGTATGTGCCACTATCGCTTCGCACCCTTGATTGATTAAAAAATCTAAGGCGGATTTTTCGAGTTCAGCTTGATGCCCACCACTACACACCATCAGTTTTACCCCTTTTTTCCGGGCAATTTCTTCAACTCCGCGTGCTAAACGGGAAAAAAAAGGATCAGCTAAGTTACCGGTGAGTAAACCCAACATATCCCCACATCTTTTTGCCAGGGCAAGTGCAGCAGAATTTCGGTGGTAGTTGAATTCACGCATTGCTTTCTCTACACGTTCACGGGTACCTGGTTCGACGTAAGCTGTGTTATTGATGACCCGGCTTACGGTAGCCACGGATACTCCCGCTTGATGTGCTACGTCTTTCATTGTAGCCATATTCCTTTCCTCAGCAGTTTATGTAATCAATGACAAATGTGAAACGGGGATCATAGCCTAATTTATTCAGATTATCATGAAAGGATTTATATACCTTATTGTGACCGAATAATATGAATCGGACTTATTTGAATAATCTTGCATGAATGGTTTAGTTATAATGGGCATGTATTGAAGGCTACCCGTTCTCCCTGTCACTTAATCAGGGAGAGCCGATTAAATGACAGGGTGTATAGGAGCGCAGGTATCATCTTTTATAGCAAAAAATGGCCTGTAGCTTGAAGGTATTTGGGGGGGACATAGAGATCATAATTATTTTCTTTGCAAAATAACCTCAATTCAGTCATTGATCCAATTGATAATTTATCATAGATGATTTTAAAATATTTTTCTAAGCTACGGCATGAAATCTTCATTTCATTGGCGATAAATCTATTGCTGACACCACGGCAGAATAAAAAAATTATTATCCATTCTTTCGCTGTCAATATATTATTAGGGGGTCTGAGTCTAACAGAGGTAGATGAGTCATTTTTAATGTAATTGTATAGCGAAAAATGGCTTATGTCTTTAGTGTGACCAATTATCCCTATGCATTGATTATTTTCATCCATTAACGGATATTTGTCACAAGAATAGGATTTAAGTTTTTGACCATTGTCTGGCAGATAAGCCCCAATAGATGATACTTTCTGCATAGACTGTAAAACCTTACGGTCATGTTCTTCAAAAAGGTGAGCAAAGTTATTAAACAGTGTAGGTAATTCTTTATCAGTATATCCTGTAACATTAAAGTTTTCTGGTAATTTGTTTACTTTAATAAATACTGGATTTGCATACATAAAACGGAATTCTTTATCTTTTACAAACCATGATTCATGACTTTTATCCCACATATTTGTTAACTGAGGGGTAATTTGGCTCATATGTGACCTTAAAAAATATAAATAAAAAAATATTCTAGTAATGAACAAAGACAGTGATTCGTTCTATGGTGAGCTACCTAATAATCAGAAGTAATCGCATTGCTACGATTGTCACTATATTTTAGTGCCAGATTAGTTATACCATTTTATTTAAACTCCAGTTTTGTATAAGTTATTACAATAAGATAATGAATTTGTTTCGAATGGAATGTGAGATGTGTTATCGGTTTCATGTAATCGGTTTCATGAAGTGTGAAAATGTGATCCACGCATCAATTTTTGATCTTGTTTTATCTACGATGCTCTTTTTTATCTGGACCAGCATAGAGTCTGACAGCCATAACCGGATGGAGACATAGTATAAGTTAGTTAATCCAATGCCGTTATCAGAATAACCCATTCTAGTTAGTTATTTTGTATTTATTGGTCGTATTTATTTAGATAAGACTATTAGATGTATTTTGTTGTTTTCTTACGGCAGATGTTTTATTCCAGATAAGTAAGTTAAATTCCCCTGTATTCTTGATGTAAAAATGTTAGTAATTTGTTCTTATTGATTTGATTTGTGGAAAAATTATTTAATAATTTAAATTAAAGCAGTTAGTTACGTTTGGTTTTTGTTATGGTTTATTTTTATTGTCTTATTTGCATTTTGAACATCAATGTGGGGATATAGGGCAATATATGGGGGGTAAACAGACTTTCTTGTGTGTAAATATTGATTTTGAGTTTTTGCTCTATATTATTTTATTCCACTTATTCATTTAATCGTATTTATAGATATATAAGCTCATTATGCCTCTGAGCTTAATATTTTTGTTTTCTTGTATACTTTGTTGTCTTTGTGAATAAATTTCTTTTTATGGACGAAATATGTTTAAAAAATTTGAATAAACCATCTCTGATATCAGTTATAACGAGGTTTTTTTCTCTTTTATTTCATTGTTTAGAAAAATAATAGCCCGAAAAATGACTGAAAACAGCAATCAGCCTGGATTAGAACAGATTATATAAAAGAATATCTGATTGATTGCTGTCATTGTTTTTTCCGTGGAAAGGTCAGAGAGGTTGTATCGTTCACGGGACATTAGATTCTTAAAACAACTGCTATATCCGCCAGATGCAGTGGTTTTCTATTTAACCTCAACTAAATTAAGGGATTGTTTATGGGGAAATCATCAAACCGCAGTACAGAATATTTCTTTACCGGGAAATATCAAGATGATGATGATGGTAATAATATTGTCGCTATTGGGGTAGGGGGAGTTATTTATGCTAAAGGAGGAAATGATCATATTACTGTTGGTTCGCTAGGGGCAACAATCTATGCCAGTTCTGGCGATAAGGCTGTGGATGGTGGTGCCGGATATTTAAAAATAGTGAGTATGGACGGTGATCTGGATGTACATGGTGCCGCAGGTTACGCAAGTATTGATAAAAACGGCAATGGCAATATTTCATTTGCTGGCGCGGCGGGTGGTGTTTCTATGGATCACCGAGGAAGCCGCGGTAATTTAAATTTCTCCGGGGCCGCTGCTTATAACAACCTGAGTCGTAAAGGACAGTCCGGTGATGTGACGTTTAAAGGGGTCGGCGGTTATAACGAGTTATGGCACGAAACTAATCAGGGTAATGTAAGCTTTAGTGGCGCAGGAGCGGGTAATAAAATTGATCGTACCTGGTATGGCGGTTATGAGAAAAGCCACGGTGATGTGACATTCGCTGGCGGGGGTGCCGCAAATAGCATCAGCTCACGGGTTGAAAGCGGTAATATTGATTTCACAGGTGCAGGGATTGATAACCACATTATTCGTAAAGGGAGAGAAGGTGATATTATCTTGCATGGAGCAGGAGCATCAAACCGCATTGAACGCTTGCGAGGAAGTAAAGATGAATATAAACAGACTCGCGGTAATATCGAATTTGAAGGTGCAGGTGGTTATAACAAAATTTATTCTGATATAGCTCATGGTAATATCAGTTTCTCCGGTGCCGGTGGTTACAATGAAATATCAAGAATAGGTGAAGATAGCGATTCGCATAATAAAGCTCTGGAATACACTAAAGCTAGAGAAATTGTATTAACAACGGCGAAGATGGGAGTCAAGAAACCCCAGCAAGTGACAGGCATTAAATCAACTACTGAGCTTAATACTTATCTCTTTGCATTTGCTGATGAAAAGTATACTAAGATCAGTAAAGTTCAGCTGAGAAATGATCCTGAAACCGATAAACTTAGTTATTACGCCACTTCATGGCGTAAAAATGGTAATCAACTCAAAGATCTTGCTACGAAAAACATCTCTTCAGAGAATGGATTTGATTATATAAGCAATGATAATGATTATCGTCTTTTCAATTTAATCTTTGAACATTATCAACCCGTTACTATTCAACATACTGTTGAAGAAGATTTGCAGGAAAATCGATGGGTGACTTATGCCAGCGGAACCACCGCTAAAGCAGAAGATATCACGCTGATTGATGCAAAAATGCATGGGCGTGCAATCCATTCTGATGGTTTGGTATTGGATGTTTCAGCGGTGAAATCGAATCGTCGATCAAATGCTTATGTCTATGCCAAATATGTCGAGTCATATACCAAAGTGGTCATGGTAGAGTTGAAAAATGATCCTAAAACCGGAGAGCTGAAATATTATGCCAGTGCGTGGTACAAAACAGGCGACCATACCCGTGATTTGGCCAATGAAGATTTTTCACTCGCAAATGGTTATAGCTCGATGGCGGTGGGGGGATATTCACTAACTGACCTTAAATATAAAGTCGATACTGTAAGCCGTGTCTCTGAGCATTTAGAATATATTGAAGAAAGTAGTCATCAGGTATTGGTGAAATCATCTTCGGATATCGGTGATAGCACCGGTGATGTTAAGTTTAACGGTATGGGTGGCGGGAACGTTATTAAATCCAGTGTGATATATGGCAATGTTAATTTTAAAGGCGCAGGGGCTGCGAACGTTATTTTGCATAGTTCGAAATTCGGTAATACGAACTTTGATGGCGCTGGTGTTGCCAACGTCATTGTGAAAAATGGTGAACAGGGTGATTTGGTTTTTCGTGGCGCAGGTCTGGCAAATGTCCTTGTTCACCAAAGTCAGAATGGAAACATGGATGTTAACGCCGGTGGTGCTGCAAACGTTCTGGTTCGTGTCGGTGATGGGCGGTATCTGGCACATCTTCTGGCGATTGGCAATATTTCTATCCACAAAGGTAACGGTGAAAGTCAGGTTACCATGCTGGGGGGATATAACACCCATACTCAAATAGGTAATGTAAGTAATGGCAGCGCGAATTGGGTAGGTGCTGGCGGTTTTAATGTCATGACCCAAGAAGGTAAAGGGGATATCTCCTCAGTACTTTTGGGCGGCGCTAATGTGTTGACCAAGCTTGGCGGAGGTAATTTGGTTTCCGGTATGCTTGGGGGGGCTAACATTATCACGCATATCAGTAGTGATAGTACAATCTCAAACACCACAGCAATTGCGTTGGGTGGTGCCAATATCCTCACCAAAAAGGGAAAAGGTGATGTCATTGCGGTGATGGGCGGTGGTGCGAATGTTCTTACTCACATTGGTAACGGTAGTACGCAGGGTGTGATGTTGGGTGGTGCCAATATCCTGACCAAAGTAGGCAATGGTGACACTACTGGCATTATGCTTGGGATTGGTAATGTGCTGACTCATGTCGGTGGCGGTCAGACACTGGGTGTCATGGGGGCAGCAGGTAACATCTTTACTAAAGTTGGGGATGGAACTGCAATTGCGGCCATGATTGGTGTTGGCAATATCTTTACTCATGTTGGCAAGGGTGATGCATGGGGATTGATGGGTGGTCTGGGTAATGTCTTTACCAAAGTAGGGGATGGCAAGGCGCTGGCACTGATGGTAGCCGCCGGCAATGTGTTTACCCATATTGGGAATGGGATGAGTGTTGCCCTGATGCTGGCTAAAGGCAATGTCGCCACCAAAGTGGGTAATGGCATGACATTGGCAGCCATGATAGGTGAGGCCAATGTGATGACCCATGTTGGTGATGGTCAAACATTTGCCGCGATGATCGGGCAAGCCAATATCCTGACGAAAGTGGGTAATGATTTGACTGTCGGCTTAATGGTGGGTAATGCCAATATCTATACTCACGATGGTGGTGGGACAAGTATTGGTTTGTTTGCCGGTGAGTTGAATGTGATGACCAGAGTAGGTGATGGTACAACGCTGGCGGCAATGTTTGGTCAGGCTAATATCATGACGCATTCTGGCGACGGTTTAACTGGGGTGCTGGCACTGGGTGAGGCGAATATCGTCACTAAAGTGGGTGATGGTTTTATGGGGGTTGTGGCAGCAGCTGAGGCTAATGTAGTCACTCATATGGGGACATCAACGACGGCGGCCGTGCTATTAGGTAAAGGTAATATTCTGACGAAAGTGGGTAAAGGTACGACGGTCGGCCTGCTTATTTCTGATGTGGGTAACGTCATGACACACGTTGGTGATGGTACAACTGTTGGTTTCGCTACAGGTAAAGCCAATATCATTACCAAAGTGGGGAATGGCACCGGTATTAACGCTGTCTGGGGGGAGGCTAATATCCTGACTCATGTTGGTAATGGCGACCGTTACAATTTCGCGAAAGGTAAAGCCAATATCATTACCAAAGTGGGAGGAATGCGAGAAGTCACGGTAGTCCAGGGAGATGCCAACATTATCACCCATGTGGGTAACGGTGATGATTACACGGGAGCCTGGGGCAAAGCTAATATCATTACTAAGGTAGGCGACGGGAATAATGTGGTACTTGCCAAAGCTGATGCCAATGTTGTGACTCAAGTCGGTAACGGTGACAGCTTTAATGCCTTGTGGAGTAAAGGCAATATTGTCACCAAAGTGGGTGATGGTATGCAGGTTACCGCAGCAAAGGGTAAAGCCAATATCACCACCACTGTGGGGAATGGTTTAAGCGTGACTGCGACGCATGGCGAACTTAATGTGAATACCAAAGTGGGTGACGGCGTTTCAGTCAACGCGGCATGGGGTGAATATAACGTCAATACCAAAGTCGGCAATGGTCTCAATGTTGCGATCATGAAAGGCAAAGGCAATGCCAATATTCATATTGGTGATGGTTTGGGGATTAATGCCTCTTATGCACGCAATAATGTGGCGATTAAAATTGGTAATGGTGATTTTTACAGCCTGGCTGTTGCGTCAAGTAATACTGAAAGCAACAAATTAGCTTCTTTCTTTGACAATATCAAACAGACGGTATTGGGTGTGGGAGGCAGTCAGGCGATTAATTATTTGGTGCAGGGTGATGAAGCTAACACGTCTGGAACACATAAAGGCAGAGGCGCGATCAATTTAACCGAAGTTTCTGCCATTGATGGCTTCCAGATGGATAAAATTAATGAAATAAGTTCGGATTTGAAGAGCAACTTAAGTGGCACAATAACCCCGGTGGAGACGCCTGATACCGAGGTTATCCAAAATGCTTTGCAGATAGATCAGGATAAGGCATCACCACAAGCTGATGCGGTTATCAGGCATGCGAAGCAGGATAAAGCCGCGCAAAATGCGTTAAGCGATAAAGAAAAAGCTGAGATGAATCGTCAGCTCCTGGAACAAGAGAAAGATAAACAGCTTAAAACAATTTCAAAATCACAGCTCCAACTAGAATCAACCAATCAAGATGCGCTGAATAAGAATGGGCAAGTACAGCGTGATGCAATAAGTGAAGAATCCAGGATAGTCACAAAAGAATTATTCTCCATGACTCAAGGTATGGATGCACTTAATAACTATGGAAATTATGATGGCAAATCAGGTGATGAGTGGCGTAATCGGTTTGCTGTTGGATATCTGGATAACACCCAGAACAAATTAAATGATGCCAAACTTACGGCACAGAAAAAATTAACTGATGCACAGCAACACCTTATTGATAAACGAGAAGTAGTAAAAACAGCAATTGAAAAATCAGAGGCAGGTTTAGAGAAAAGTTTCGATAATATAGATAATGCAGACAAAGATATTGCAGACGCTATGCAAAAAGCAGAGTTGAGAAAAGAAGAGGCGTTATTGCAGAAACAACGGGCCGAAAAAGCTGAAAGTGACGCCAATACCGCGTATGAAAAAGCGAAACAGCGTGGTGAAAGTGATAGTGCAGCGGCGAAAAATAAAGCGGCACAGGCGCAGAATAATGCAAAAGGCGCGAAACAGGCTGATGATGCTAAACCGGATCGTACCGGTGCGACTGGCAGTGGTTTATCTGGAAAAGCTTATACATCAATTGAGGTGGCGAAATCGAAGAGTCATATCAATCCTGCATCGAAAACTGAATCTGACGGTTGGATCAGTGAAGATCTTGCACTAACAAAAGAAGATTTGGCCGCCTTGAATAACGCGCAACAGGCAGTCAATCGGCTACAGCTCAACAAGGGCATCCGTTCAGGAAATACGGGGGCTTCGATTATTTCAATGTTTGCCGAGAAATCATCTGATAGCATTGTGGAGTCAACCTCAAATGAACCTAAAGAATTAACCAGAAAAGCACCGACGATTTCAGGTATTGATCTGCAAGGATTAGGGGGAGATAACCATAAATCTCGTTCTTCTGTACTTAAAGAATTAGAGCTTGTCTTACTGGATAAGAGAAACAAACGGTTTATTGATTCTACCAAAAGACATCTTGGTTCGATAAATACCGATCTGCCTAGTAAGACACTGGTGGCCGTACGTGAGGCTTTTAACAGTACCGTCGAATGGCCCGATGAACAGCATGTATTGCAGCTTGAGAAGGCGCTAGCTCATTGGCAACAGCATGATCCCAAAGAATTTGCTCAGCGCAGTAAGCTGGTGAAAAGCTTGCGTTTTGAGATGGGGGAGCTGGTTGCTCATATTCAGGCCCGGAGAGCTGAGTCAGCCGGGATTTTGGGTATCACTATACCACCTGAGCAGGTTACGCAGTTTGAACAGCAAGTATCGTTTGATGGGATTGGCCGTGTGGTAGGTCTGAAAAGTGATATCCCACAAGACGAGATTGATCGCATTACTCATTTGCAAATTAAGCCATTAACCCTGATTAACTCTGTAGCAGAACGGGATGCACCTAAGACCGAAAGTGAGAGCCTTATCGTTTTCGTCAGCCGGTTAGAACAGGCGGCTATCCCAGAAAGTAGGCCCCTGATTGAACGCGCCAGAGAACTTTGGCTTACCGGGCAAGTAACAAATGAAAAAACTAAAGAATTATTTAAGGATGCGGTTACCCAGTTGCAAACGCACCCTGAGTTGCACGCGCTGACTCAACAGCTGTTGGCTGATGTCAACAAAGAGAAGGCCACCGGACAATATATTGATAACCTATTTGGCCGTCATTTTGATTCTGAACTGGCTTATGAACTGGTGAAAACGGCATCACCGGAGGCGAAAGATACCGCTAAACAAACAGGTCACTTTTTGGTACAGGACTTTGAGAAGTGGATAAGTGGTTTTTATCCCGAAGGTGCTGAACGTGACCAGAAAATTGCCAGCAAGATGCAATCTTTTGCCAAGTCTATTGATAAGGATTTTCGCCCTTGGTTCAGTAGGGTGCCTGAGGTAACGACATTCCTGGACGATCCGACTTTTGCCAATTTCAAGACCATGATGACTAAGGTTGATGATGGTTTTTCTGTGATTAAGGTGCCGTTTCTGGCGGTAAAAATGGCGATTACACCGGGAATGGGGATGGATAGTGCTGACTGGAAGAGAAAAGGGGATATTTTCTATCAGAATGTGATCACTAAAGCCCGTTCAACCAGTACTGAGCTGACTACCGGGACTGATGTTACGCACAAAGTCGTTACCACGGAAAAGCAGACCAATGATTATGGCACGGCGTTACCTTACCAGCCGGCGAATAACAAACATGACGACTTTTTGTATGGCAGGAAGGTTGCAGCAGGTCGGATCTTGACCCCAGGGCGGGAAACTGCATTTGAGCGTAATGCGTTAGCGCAAGGTCAATCTGTGGTGACAGGTGCGTCTGGCTCGACCAATATCATGGTTCACCTCAATAACTATATTGCCAGCAACCGACCTACCTTCCCAACTGGGCAGAGCTATCTCAATACATTGGCGTTTTTGGTATTTGATGGTGGTCATTCTGTTAACGAAAGTCTGGCGGTTTACAAGGCATTACAGGCAACGGGTGATGAGCGTCAGCAGGTACTGAACAGCTATACCGCTAATTATAAGGATCTGGCAGATATTGCTGGGGAATCGGGTAAGGTATGGATAAATCAGGCGCTGGATAGTGCTTTTAAAGAAACACTGGAGTTTTCTCAAAAGTATGCGGTGGTAAAACCGCAAAACCGCCCTGCGCTGGAAGATTTAGACGGATTATCTGGCAAAAATAAAGGGGTAGAGCCGACTATTATTGACGATAGTCATCTGAATAAGAAAGTTGATGGCTGGCAAATGGTAGAGGTGACGCCACAGATTGATGGTCGCGAAACGCGTTTTGAGGGTCAGATCATTCTTCAGATGGAAGATGACCCGATAGCTGCCAGAGCAGCAGCTAATCTGGCGGGTAAACACCCGGATTCCAGTGTGGTTATTCAACTCGACTCTAACGGTAAATATCGTGTTGTTTATGGCGATCTGTCTAAATTATCAAACAAATTACGCTGGCAGGTTGTTGGTCATGGCCGTGATACGTCAGAGCAGAATAACATTCGTCTGAGTGGTTACAGTGCCGATGAATTGGCGACGAAATTAACGCAGTTTTATCAGAATGCTAAACTGGGCGAAAAGGCCATCAGCAAACCCGATCATATCAGTCTGGTGGGCTGTTCACTGATTAGTGATGATAAGCGGGATGGTTTTGCCCGCCGTTTTATTACAGCGTTGGACAAGCAAGGGATTCGTAGTGATGTTTCGGCTCGCCGTAGCGAAGTGGCGGTTGATACAACAGGCCGTAAATTTACCCGTGACGAAAATAACCAATGGGTTAACAATTTGCCTGATAACAAAATCGTATTGAGCTGGAATGCAGAGAATAAACTGAGCACTCATACAGAACAGGTTCGTCGTGGTATTGCTGAAAGCGATATCAACTTCTCTAAAGTAGGTTACACAGAGGCTGATTCAGTTACCAAAGGGGCGATTGCCGATAACACTGAGGTTTTTATTAAGCCACAGAAGCGTGAAAAGGTTAACACCAGCGATAACTCGCATCGTCAGCTCAGTTACTCCGGTAATATCCAGGTGAATGTTGGTGATGGAGAGTTTACCGCACTGAATTGGGGAACATCGAACGTCGGTATTAAAGTGGGAACCGGTGGTTTTAAATCACTGGCTTTCGGTGACAACAATGTGATGGTTCACATTGGTCATGGTGATAGCAAACATAGCGTGAATATCGGCGACTATCAGGCGCTTGAAGGGGTGCAGATGTTTATCGGTAATCGTAACGTCAGCTTCAACCAGGGGCGCAGTAATGACCTGATTGTGATGATGGATAAATCCATCCCAACGCCACCACTGGTTAATCCATTTGATGGTGCTGCACGTATTTCTGGCGTACTGCAAAACATTGCCCATTCCGGTGAACAGCAAGACTGGTTAGCGGTACAAGATCAGCAATGGACATTGGTTGGTGCGGAGAAATTTGTTCAGGATATGTCTGGCTTGGACCAAACCAGTAGTGTGGATTACAAGACACTGGTTGATCTGGATTCTCAGCATGAACGCAGTAGCCGTGGCCTGAAAAGTGATACTGAAGCCGCGTTGAATAAGAAATTCAACCAGTGGTTAAGCCGTAATAGCAATAATGCTGATATGGGCAAAATGAGCCGTGCAGATAAATTCCGTCAAGCCAATGAGAAACTGGCCTTTAACTTTGCGGTCGGTGGTCAGGGTGCGGATATACAGGTGACAACCGGTAACTGGAACTTGATGTTCGGTGACAATATCCACTCTATTCTGGATACCAACCTGGGTTCCCTGTTTGGTTTGATGACCCAGCAGTATTCAGCAACGGGTATGGCGAAAACAACTTTTACCTACAACCCGCAGGATTTACCACGTCAGCTTAAAAACAAGCTGCTTGGTCGATTGGCGGAAGTGGGGGCAGATACCACCTTAGCAGATATCTTTGGTGTGGATTACACCGCGGATGGCCGGATTGTTTCCCGCACAGGCGAGCCTGTGGATGGCGTGGCTATTCTGAAAGAGATGTTGGAAGTAATAAGGGAATTTAGTGGTGATCAATTGGAAGCTTTCACCAACCCAGAGAAATTGCTGGATAGTTTGGAAGCTGGCATCAATATGGGAAAAGATGGAGTCAGGACATTTGCAGAAGATCATGGTTTGAAAGAGAAAGCGCCTGATGAAAATCAGGAACGAGGAGCTGTGATTAGCATCAACGAAAATAGTGTTCAAGCTAATGGCAAAGTAGAAAGTGCATTTGGTTTTAATTCGCTGAATTTACCTAACCTGTTTGCGACGATGTTCAGCAAACATAAACAAGAAGAGATGAAATCGTTAGTCACCAATTTGAAAAAGAACCTGACAGCTGATTTGCTCAATATGCAAGAGAAAACCTTTGATTTCCTGCGTAACAGTGGTCATCTGCAAGGAGATGGCGATATTCATATGTCGTTGGGTAATTATAACTTCAACTGGGGCGGTGATGGTAAAGATCTCGGTGCCTATCTGGGCGATAACAACAACTTTTGGGGTGGTCGTGGTGATGATGTTTATTACTCATTAGGGACATCCAACATCTTTGCCGGTGGTGAAGGGAATGACATGGGCGTCCTGATGGGACGTGAAAACTGGATGTTTGGCGGTAAGGGTGATGATACCGCAGTAGTGGCCGGACGCATTAACCAGGTCTTTATGGGTGAAGGTAATGATCAAGCGTTTGTCTTTGGTGAAGGTGGCCTTATTGATGCGGGTAACGGGCAGGATTATGTTGTCACTTCCGGTAACTACAACCGGGTAGATACCGGATCAGGTCAGGACTATGCTGTGACCATTGGCAATAACAACCGGGTTGATTTAGGCGAAGGCAATGACTTTGCCAGAGTATTTGGTAATGACAACCGGATCGACGGTTATTCCGGCAATGATACGATTAAACTGATGGGCTACCATGCGGTGATTAACGGTGGAGAAGGTGATGATCACCTGATAGCGGCGGCTATTTCGAAGTTCAGTCAGTTTGACGGCGGTGAGGGGCAGGATCTGCTGGTACTGGGCGGTTATCAAAACAGCTTCCAAGGTGGAGCGGGTGTAGACAGTTTTGTGGTTAGCACTGAGGTGATTGATAACCGGGTTAACGATATCAGCGCAGAGGATATGATCCTATTCAACGGCGTTGACTGGAAAAACCTGTGGTTCCAGCGCAGCGGATACGATTTGGTGCTGTCGGTGAATCGTCCTGCTCAGGATAAAACCGCGCAGAGTATATTTGAATCAGTAGGGGCAGTCACCTTTCATGATTATTTTAATGGTCATCGCGCAAAATTAGTGGCTCAAATGGGTAATAAGGATGCATCAGGAGAGCGTGAATTTACTGCACTGTCAGATAATGCAGTTGATTCTTTGATTCAGGCTATGAGCAGTTTTGCCCCGACAGCGGGGGATAATGGTTTCATTGAGAATCTGGATAGTAAGGCGAACGTCGCTATTGCAATGGCGTGGACAGATACCACCATCGGCAAGGGGAAGTTTGCCTGATTAACGCTTTATAATAAAAGTAAAAAGTAAGAAAAAAGTTGTAAATAAGAATAAAAATGGCTCACAGAACAGGTGGGCCATTTTTTGACGTGGTTGTTGTTATTTCCGCTGTTCAGTCCGCTCAGTTTTTTGCTTAATATTCCTTCAATATAAAAGAAAGTATGCTACTATTCGCCGATGAAGAGAAAAAAACACCAACGCCACATGACGCTGTTTTTAAACAGTTTTTAAGTCATATTGATACTGCCAGAAAGTTTATATCGTTATCGTCATTTAGTGGAGAATGCGTTCGCCAGATTTAAACATTTTCGTGCAATAGCCACAAGATACGATAAGCTTGAACGGAATTACACCAGTATGTTGGCTCTGGCATTTATCATTGTCTGGTTGCCAATGTGGGCTGAATGAATGATGACCTTAAAACATCAACAGACCCTATACATTCAATGAGTGTAATTGTGGTGTTTGTCACAAATGTTGATTGAGTATTTTTTTGCAATCTGATGTAAATCTGAAAAATACGTTTCCTCATAAATTGAGTTGTTGATGGCATCTTATTAACAAATGCTTTTTAATTTAAGAAATAATCTGTTTTCTCCTGTAATTAGTGGTTGAAAACCATATTGTTCATAGAAATTTTGTGCTTCTTCAAGGGCATCGACTATAATCGCATAAATCGCAATGTCTGTTATGGCTAGCGTGCGTTTAATTGCATCAGCTAGTAACATCCTACCTATTCCATACCGTTGCGCTTCTTGGCTAACAGCCAGTTTGCCCAGTAGCGCAGCTGGTACAGGTCTGTGAGGTAATTTTTTAGTAAGATGTAATGGTAGATCACTTAGATCGATTGATAAGGATGAAAGCGTGTAATAACCTACAATTTTATTTGGTTCTATTGCATTTGTTGCTACAAATACTTGGCTGATCCTACGCTTTACATCTTGCTTGGCTTGTTTTTGAATATATTCATTTAATGAGTCAATTCCACAATAAAAATTTGCTCTGTCATGGTTTTTGCCTAGGGGCTGTTGACGTTTTGAGAGGAATTACGGAACAGCATGATGATGGGGTATAATTGCTTTCGCCAAAAAACGACTCTACCTCACCATCATGCCAAGAACTATGTTAACAGATGAAGTATGGAAT
>NZ_PUJV01000030.1:0-44089 GCF_011189495.1 Photorhabdus stackebrandtii | reverse complement strand
AATCTGATATCTTTCTGTCTCGGTCAGTTGTGTATAGGCCATAGTGCATTTTCCTGTGGCGGGAAAGGTGCCTACTATAGCAACTGACCGCCTTTCTGAAAAATTGCACTTATTAGTCGAATCCGCCATACGTTAAAATTTGATTATCTCAAAGGATATATAATAATGAATACAAATACCTACCTCTTCCTCAACACAGAAAATATTAAATATTATGATGATCCACAAATAAATAAAGGAACCACTCCACAGCCTATCAGTAAATATTGGCCCAACCTTCCTGACGAGTTTCAAAGGCATATTGACGATGTAATTAATTTAAACGGTTACTTGTATTTTTTTAAAGGTTCAAAATATCTTAAATTCGATATAGCGAAAGCTCAGGTGAGTGAAGGGCCAAAACCCATTGTAGACGGATGGCCTGGATTAACAGGAACCGAATTTGAAAACGGAATAGATGCAGCCACAGAATGGGTAGACGAAAAACAAAATATTGTTTATTTTTTTAAAGGAAGCCATTATCTCAAATATACTATCAGTTCACACACGATTTATATGGATACTATATCAGCCGGGTGGGGAACAATTAATAAATATGCAGAGTACAGTAATAATCTAGATTCCGTTATTTTATGGAGAAATATTGCCAGCTATTTTATTTACTTTTTCAAAAACAATAATTACATCCGATATAATACGAAAACAGGCGCTATTGATGCTGGACCTGGATCCATCCAAGCTGGTTGGCCTGGAGTAACCTTCAACAAAATTCAAGCCGCAGTATCAGTTGACGCAGATTTGTTAGGCAGTAAGCGGGACAATAATAATGGAAAGTGTGGAGTATGCGGTACCAATGACACAGGTAAACACTGTTTTGAATTACCTCACAGTATCAGATTTGGCCTGACAGCCTACGCCAATACAAGCACTCATCAGCAAACTATAAAAGTGTATATTGACAACCTTCTGGTAGATACATTGACCAGAAGAGGAACAGATAATGTCATTGGCGTTAAAACCTATACATCAGGTACAGGTAAAGTCTGTATCGAAATTGTCGGGGATAGCAAACCATGCAAACTCCGTTATTTCGATAATACCCTTGACGGAAAGCCTGGAGCCGTTATCATCGGCGCCGAAAATGGTAACAAAAATAACTATAATGACAGCATAGTGGTATTGAACTGGCCGTTGTTGTAAATTTCTTACTAAAATAATATTACAGCTATGCACATTCATCTCTATACTTGACCAAAGTTAGACAATCTTAAGAGTTCCTGTGTAAATATTTATCCGCTGGTTTAAATATGGGGCTAAAAAAAGCCCCTTTGTATATGTCACGCAAGATATACCCTTCATCTTTCAAGTTGCTGCTTTGTTGGCTGCTTTCACTCACCCCAGTCACATAGTTATCTATGCTCCTGGGGATTCATTCACTTGCCGCCTCGCTGCAACTCGAAATCTATTAGGTATATATCATACAAGATGATTAAATTAACCAGATTCCATATTAAAAATCTTGCAAAAATATCGCTCGATCAAATGGTGTTCGGTAAAGAGAATTTTGTTGATCTACTGTGGTAGCGTTAGAAGACATACCATACATAATCCCTATCTGGCCTGACGCAAGATTTCCTGTCATAAGCGTATTCATATTGTACTGGCAAAGTTCTACCTTCCATTTATCTGCCACAGTGTTATACCACTCGATTATTAATGTGCCGTTATTTTCAGCAAGCAATCCAATTCGCCAGCGTGACCAAGTATTTTTCGGCCATTCATAACTCAGTGCAACACCAGAAGAAGTACTACCTAGTGTCGGTTGACCTTTATAAATACCATCTATTTGTTTACCAACAAAATTAACTGACTGAATCAAATTAGCCGCTTGAAGATTCCAAACCATGACATAAGGCGTTGCAGTATCAATCGAAGTACCCAATGGAATGTTTGATGGCATCCATTGAGGCTTACCTTTATACCCCCCAGTCAAGTGAATCGCCATATAGCCGTAACCAATATTTCGATATGTACCGCTTGCACTGGTTTTCTTGGATAATACACACACTGTAATTTCAGGGTATGGATTACAAAATAAATCAAGCTCACAATAGCAATGTCTGGCATCAACAGGTATATCTGTTGCAATCCCGAAACATTGACTACCATAACTGCTAGATTTAGACAAAGTTAGCGCCTTGAAAGCTTTCCTTCCCCCAACACTGACTATATCCCAAGCGCTAGTCGCATAGGCTGAATCCTTAAACAACACGCCAACTTGCTGTGTTGTCGCATCTATCCACCGACCTTCATGATACAAATTTGGCTCCCATACCGTTATTGGAACGGAATTGGAATTAGATAAATTTTCAATTGAGATTGAACTTTCATGTTGTTCTAATTTCATGACTAAAATATCCCCCTATATAAAGATAAAATTACACTTCAATCTTACTTTTCATACCTAAAATCAGGGTTAGATTTAATTTAAAAATAAATAAAAACCCTCACAATCATTTAAAAAAAGAAGAAAAACCCAACCAAATAAAATACCAGCTATAGAAATTTAAAAGAATCAAAAAAAACAAACAGCATTGAATTCACTAATGAATTGTTAATATATAGCTTTATTTATAATCCATTAATGGTATTAATTTTTACATATACAAAATAACTTTTCAAAACATGGATCACTTGGAGAAAACTCAGTCCAATTTTTGTGATCTGATCAATTGCAAAAAATCCCAAACCACTAAACGGACTGAGTTATAACTATAATAACACTAATATACCGAAATGAACAACACCAGATAAAAAATAAGAGAAATGATGAAACTTTTGTATCTAAATTATCTGTCAATTAAATATTAACATTGAGTTAAAAATCAGTGAAAATAATATAAATCATCTATCTATTTAATTTAGCCATGAACTTTATTAATAAAAAACAGTGATGTTTGTTTAATTTTTAAAGAGATAAATAATAGAATCCTATGATAAGGTGATTTGTATAAATTAAAAATTAGGATAAGCATTATAGAGGGATCTAAATAAGAAAAAACGAAAATAACTAACCTAGGAGTATTAATTATGGCAATTGTTTTTACATCAATAGATCCACGCAGCAATCCCTTACAAACATCAAGCCAAAATTATGTTGATATACCTGGTTTGGAACTTAATGTTTCAAAGTATTCGAATTCACCATGCTTAACAGCATTAATCACGTTAAATATACCAACTCCCTATGCTTCAGGTAACAATTTTCCTGGAGGGAACTTTATCATTGTAACTGATAAAGGCGAACAATTGGCTTTTGGTGGATTTACTTACAGTAATAAGAGTCCAGAATCCTATGGACGTATGCCATTCACACTGGTCGCCCGTTGTTCTCTTGCGTCTAATGTTTCTACTATAAAAGCTCAATGGAGTAATGTACGTGGTAGCACGGTACATATCGATTCATATGCATCTATCTCTGCGGTTATTCAGTGCAATCATTTGGCTTAATTAATTTCAGCGATTATACCCTATAGATTTCAAGATGCATCGCGGCGGCAAGGGAGCGAATCCCCGGGAGCATAGCGAACTATGTGACCGGGGTGAGTGAGTGCAGCCAACAAAGAGGCAACTTGAAAGATAACAGGTATATATTACAACAATATATGGGGCTAAGAAGAAAGCCCCTTTATATATATCATAAAAGATAGTTAAATAATCAAACTCAATACTCCATATTAAAAATCTTGAAAAAATATCGCTCGATCAAATGGTGTTCTATAAAGAGAATTTTGTTGATCTACTGTGGTAGCATGAGAAAGCGTACCATACATAATCCCAATCTGACCTGACGCAAGATTTCCCGTCATAAGCGTGTTCATATTATATTGGCAAAGCTCTACCTTCCATTTATCGACCACAGTGTTATACCATTCGATGATTAATGTACCATTATTTGCCGCAAGCAATCCAATACGCCAGCGTGACCAAGTATTTTTCGGCCACTCATAACTCAGCGCAACGCCAGCATGAGTATTACCCAACGTCGGTTGGCCTTTGTAAATACCATCTGTTTGTTTACCAACAAAATTTACTGACTGAATCAAATTAGCCGCTTGAAGGTTCCAAACCATGGCATAAGGCGTCGCCGTGTCAATCGAAGAACCTAACGGAATGTTTGATGGCTGCCATTGAGGCTTATTTTTATATCCCCCACTCAAGTGAATAGCCATATAGCCGTAACCAATATCTACATATGTACCGCTTGCATTAGTTTGTTTAGATAGCACACACACTGTAATTTCAGGGTATGGATTGCAAAACAAGTCAAGCTCACAATAACAGTGTCTGGCATTAACCGGCGTATCTGTTGCAATCCCAAAACATTGACCATTAGCGCCAGATTTAGTCAAAGTTTGCGATTTGAAAGCTTTCCTTCCTCCAACAGTTACTACATCCCAGGCACTCGTCACACGGGCTGATTCCTTAAACAACAATCCAGCCCGTTGCGTTGTAGCATCAACCCACCGGCCAGCGGGATACAAATTTGGCTCCCATACTGTTATTGGCACTGCATTGGAATTAGATGAACCGTCAGTTGAGATTAGATGTTCATTTTGTCCTAATTTCATAATTAAAATATCCTCTTATAAAAGATACAATTACACATTAATTTTTTATTTCTCAGAGAGAATTCATTTTTAATGCTAAAATAAAGAAATATCTTCATGTCTATTTGAAAAACAAGAAGATAAATTCAACCACATGAAATAAATTACCAATTCATAACGCCATTTTCAAAAAACAAATTACGCCTATTTCAGTTAATAAACAAAAAATTATAATTTCTCTTTATTATTATAGCTTATTAAAACAATCAGCAGGAATTGTGAATCCATTTCAAATAATAACCTCTGAATCATATGGGTTTTATTTTCATAGCTAAACATCAACCATAATATAAGTCAAATTTTATTAAATACTCTGTTAACCAAAACAGCATACACAGTTACAAAAAACTCAACAACATTAAATCTATTAACAAGTTACCAATATATAATCTTGCTTATAACCTATCAAAAGCATTAACTTCAATAATATAAATACTCCTATATAGCCGACAGGTAAAAACATGACAAAATTAAAGTATAATATTTTAACATCATTCTTACCCTATTTTTTCAGTTGCAAGAAAAAAAATTAAAATAATATGCTAAAGTCTAATCATCATAAAGGACATATAACAATGAATACATCCAGTTATCTTTTTCTTAATGCAGAAAATATTAAATATAATGAAATCTCTGGCTCTAATGGCGTATACTCAGGTTATCCCAAACCTATCAATAATGATTGGCCTAACCTTCCTGCCGAATTTCAAAGGCATATCGATGATATTATTAATTTAAATGGCTATTTATATTTTTTTAAGGGTTCACAATATCTTAAATTCGATATCGCGAAAGCGCAAGTAAGTGATGGACCGAGGCCCATTGTGGAAGGATGGCCTGGATTAGCAGGAACCGAATTTGAAAACGGGATAGATGCAGCCACGGAATGGATAGATATAAATACCCCAGACAAAACAGATGTTGTTTGTTTCTTTAAGGGTAGCGATTGTATCGATTATACCGTGAGCTCACATACGATAAACCAGAGAACTATCTCTGAAAAATTAGGAACAACAGGAAAATATGCAGAATTCAATGCGAATCTTGATGCGGCTATTTTATGGCGGACCCGAGGATACCATTATATCTTCATATTCAAAGGTAATTCTAACATTCGATTTAACCTGAAATTAAATGCTATTGATGGAGGGCCAACTACCCCTAATAAAACTAATTGGATAGGCGTCACTTTCAACAAAATTCAAGCCGCAGTATCGGTTGATACAGATTTATTAGGCAGTGACAGCGATATAGGTAGTGACAAGAATACAAGCACCTACTTATTCCTTAACTCAGAAAATATTAAATATGATGACCTATTAGATAAAGTAGACACTGGCTATCCCCAATCTATCCGTAACAATTGGCCCAACCTGCCTATAGAGTTTCAAAGACATATTGACGATGTGATTAATTTAAATGGTTATTTGTATTTTTTTTAAAGGCTCACAATATCTCAAATTCGATATAGCGAAAGCACAGGTGAGTGAGGGGCCAAAACCCATTGTGGATGGGTGGCCCGGATTAAAAGGAACTGAATTCGAAAATGGGATAGATGCCGCTACAGAATGGATAGATGTAAAAAAAGATATTGTTTACTTCTTTAAAGGTAAAGATTGTGTCAATTACACCGTGAGTTCACATACCATTGACAAAAAAACCATCGCAGAAAGATGGAATATTACCGGAAAATACGCAAAATTCAGTGCAAATCTGGATGCGGCTATTTTATGGCGAAATGTCGGTCCTTTTATTTACCTTTTCAAAGGTAATGATTATCTCCGATTACATCTGATGTTGAATACTATTAATGGTGAGCCAGCCCCGATTCAAACTAAATGGAAAGGTGTTACTTTCAATAAAATCCAAGCGGCAGTATCGGTTGATGTCAATGCATTAGGCAGTGATATCAGTGGGAGCTGTGGTGGAGCATGCGGTACCAATAACACCGGTAAACATTGTTTTAAATTGCCTCATAGTATCCGGTTTGGCCTGACAGCTTACGTAAATACCGACATTCATCAGCAAACCATAAAAGTGTATATTGACGATCTTCTGGTAGACACAGTAACCGGTAAGGGAATAAGTCACATAATAGATGTCAAAACCTACACATCCGGTACAGGAAAAATCTGCATCGAGATTACCGGAGATGACAAACCATGCAAACTCCGTTATGCCTATAACCCACTCGACGAAAAACCGGGAACCACCATTATCGGCGCCAGCAATGGAATCAATAACAATTACGACGATAGTGTGGTAGTGTTGAATTGGCCATTATCATAAGACAGAAATGTATTGCTGTTATATCTGAAAGCAGAAAGTTAATAAATCACCAAAATAATGTTTAACTCAACTATGATTAAGGATACACACTAATGAATACCAATACCTACTTCTTTCTTAATACAGAAAACATTAAATATTATGATGATCCTCAAATAAACAAAGGAGATACTCCCCAGCCTATCAGTAATGACTGGCCCAACCTGCCCATCGAGTTCCAAAAAGATATTGACGATGTGATTAACTTAAACGGCTCATTATATTTTTTCAAAGGATCGCAATATCTTAAATTCGACATTGCAAAAATGCAGATAATCGATGGACCAAAACCCGTTGTGGATGGATGGCCTGGGTTGAAAGGAACTGGATTTGAAAACGGCATAGACGCAGCCACAGAATTGACAACAAATACCGTTTGTTTTTTTAAAGGCAAAGATTGCATCGATTATACAATGAGTTCACATACAACCAATAAGAAAACTATTTCAAACCGATGGGGAACAACAGGGAAATACTCAGGATTCAGTGAAAATCTGGATGCTGTTATTTTATGGAAGAATATTGCCGGCTCTATAATTTATCTTTTCAAAGGCAATCGCTATATCCGATATAACACGAAATCGAATGCTATTGATGGTGGACCTACCACCATTCAAACCTATTGGCATGGAGTGACTTTCAATAAAATTCAAGCTGCGGTATCGGTTGATACCGATCTATTAGGCAGTAACAGCAGTGGAAATTGTGGCGGAACATGTGGCACCAACAACACCGGTAAACACTGCATCCAGTTACCTCACAATGTAAAGTTTGGCCTGTCTGCCTACGTTAATACCGATATCCATCAGCAAACGATAAAAGTGTATATTGACGACCAGCTGGCAGATACATTAACCGGTAAAGGCATAAATAGCGTATTGGGCTTCAAGACCTATCCATCAGGCACAGGCAAAGTCTGCATCGAAATTGCAGGTGATGGCAAACCATGCAAGTTGCGTTATGCCAATAATCCTCTTGACGCAAAACCAAGGACAACCATTATTGGTGCTGAAACAGGTACCGCCGATAAGTATAACGACAGCGTAGTGGTGTTGATCTGGCCGCAGGCGTGAATCACAAAAAGTAAAAACATATCGTCCTGGCAAATCCAGCAATGTCAGTAGAGATGAAATATATCTATCAATTGAAGCGGCGTTATGTCGCTTTTTGTTGTGCTCCACGATAGATATATCAGCAAAAAGATACTTCTCTCACGGCTATAGTACACTGTGATAAACAGAAAAAATAATATTTCAACTTTTAGGTAACGTAATAACCAGGAAAAAACCGGCAATCCGCCAAATACCCCCTCATTCGATAAAAATTAACTTTTTTATCTTTTCTTTCTCTATCTCCCATTGCTATGAATATTCAGTCATGCAGGCATTCGACCCTATTTCTAGCCCACAAGGGATCACAGAAAAGGCGAGATAACCCGCTTGTTACGATAGCCAAACCCTGAAATGACGCCAGGAATATATGCAAGAAATAGCATTATCAAATGGAAAGTAATTTCAGGTAGGTATCAATTGTTCAGAGAAAAATAACATACTTGCCGAGGAAATGATGGAGAATATACTTAAATATGGAGATACCGTGACAATATTAAACAGCTATAAGAACTGGAGCGGTGGATATCTCAGTGTATTTGGCAACGGTAATAGACCCGGTACCAAATATGCTGTTGTAACAGTAGATGCATCTTTAGCTATTTATGGCGGAGCATGGCGAATTGAATCAGCAACAGAAAAACCTACCGGGAGTGAGATAATGAATAATGATATTATCTTACTTCACAACCTGTATTACTGTGATGGCGGTTACTTACGGTACTATGATGTGAGGGATCAAGATGAGCAATCAACGGAGATACACCAAGTCTACACCTCAGATATCCGTAAAAAAGCAAGCTTGGAATGGGTTATTTATTGCGAAACTACGCCGCCAAATGGAAGCATCAGAGAAGGCGATAGCCTTTCTCTCTATAATCAGTGGGGAAACAAAGGCTTCCTCGATACCCATAATCATGCCGGAGACACAGGTTCGTTATATCAAGTATTTATGTCCAATAATGCTGCCCGTAAAAGCCATACCGGTTTATGGAAAATGACAAAGGTGAATGATCCTTGTCCTCCCCCTGACGTATTAACCAATATCATGCCATTGTGGCGCAAGATGCGGTAATAACAAGCATCGTTATAACTCAAATGAAGCTGGCAAGAGCGAATAAAACCGGCTTTTGTGCGTTTTAGCCAGCAAATAGACAGAGAGGATATTTATTCACGAAGCGTCTAAAAATTATCAATAAATTGGCTGGCAGAAGATCAAACACGCCCCGATAAATACAAGCCTGATTATTTTCAGGCTCAAACCGTTATGTGGTTCCTCCACTGCCATCATTGGATTAATTTTTTGTTCCTGGATTAATAAAAAATAAGCTTAACATAATAAGCTCCCACACTATAAAGTCATCCCTCTATCAATTAGGAAAACTTACTAAATAGTGAAGTAAGTCTAATACCTAAGATAAATCATGGATTAGTCCATTATCATCAATTAATTTTTATAGCACCTTTTGCCATAAGCATATTGGATAGGATTTCTCGAGCTGGTCATTTTATCCATCCATGTACCACATTAAATGAATTAGCAATAAATAAGTAAAAATAGAAAGGAATACTTATGAGTTGTCACACAAAGAAAGCTAGCTTGATCTTCGCAACTAACCTTCCGAGACGTGCTAATTCTAAGCCATGTCATGGTGACTGTTATGCAAAATAAAACATCATTGTTATCAGGTACACCCGAACAACATGAGTAGCGAAAAGAAACGCCGCATTAAACGTATCGCGGTAACCCTGCCAACACGGCTGGGGCCGTATCGGGATATTGAAGCCACGCTGACAATGGATGCGGAAATCGCCACATGATCGGGTTGCCAACTTGAGTGACATCATTGTGCATCTGAATTACATCATTAGAGACGCGTAAATTTCTTTTCTTTGTCTATCACAGGTCCCTGTAAGGGGCCTGTCATAAGGAGTATTTTATGCAGGATTCATCAGAAGTATCAGTTACAACGCTGTCACTTCCCAAAGGCGGCGGCGCTATCAGTGGTATGGGAGAAGCACTTAACGCCGCCGGTCCTGATGGAATGGCAACTCTCTCCCTGCCGTTACCTCTCTCTGCCGGGCGGGGTCCTGCTCCTGGGTTATCACTAACGTATAGCAGCAGTGCAGGTAACGGGCCTTTCGGTATCGGCTGGCAATGCGGCGTCACGACTATTAGCCGACGTACTCAACACGGTATTCCACAGTACGATAATAACGACACATTTTTATCCCCAAGCGGTGAAGTGATGAATATCGCTCTGAATGATCAGGGACAACCCGATATTCGACAGGACGTTAAGACGCTGCAAGGCGTTACCCTGCCGGTTTCCTATACCGTGACCCACTATCAGCCCCGCCAGATACAGGATTTCAGTAAAATCGAATACTGGCAACCGGCCTCCGGTCAGGAAGGTCGCGCGTTCTGGCTGATATCATCACCGGACGGACAATGGCATATTCTGGGAAAAAAAGCACAGGCTTGCCTGACTAATCCGCAAAATGACCAGCAAATCGCCCAGTGGTTATTGGAAGAAACTGTGACGCCGACCGGTGAGCATGTCAGCTACCAGTACCGGGCCGAAGATGAAGCTAATTGCGACGATAACGAAAAAACACGTCACCCGAATACCACCGCACAACGCTATCTGGTGCAGGTGAATTATGGGAATGTCAAACCGCAAACCAGCCTGTTTATATTGGATAACACACCACCTGCCCCGGAAGAGTGGTTATTTCATCTGATCTTTGACCACGGTGAGCGGGATACTTCACTTTATGCCGTACCAACATGGGATACAGGTACAGCGCAATGGTCTGTACGCCCGGATACTTTCTCCCGCTATGAATACGGTTTTGAAGTGCGTACCCGCCGTCTGTGTCAACAAGTGCTGATGTTTCACCGCACCACGTTGCTGGCCGGAGACGTCGGCACCAATAACACTCCGGAGCTGGTCGGACGCCTGATACTGGACTATGACAAAAATGCCGGTATCACCACATTAACTGCCGCCCGTCAATTAAGTCACGAACCCGACGGCACTCCTATCACCCTGCCTCCTCTGGAGTTAGCCTGGCAACGATTCGACCATGAAAAGATACCGGCCTGGCAACGGTTCGATGGGCTGGATAACTTTAATCCCCAACAACGTTATCAACTGGTTGATTTGCGCGGAGAAGGGTTGCCCGGCATGTTATATCAGGAACGTGGTGCCTGGTGGTATAAAGCCCCGCAACGTCAGGAAGGCGAAGACAGTAATGCCGTGGCCTACAGCAAAATAGCGCCGCTGCCCACCCTGCCCAATTTGCAGGAAAATGCCTCATTGATGGATATCAACGGGGATGGTCAACTGGATTGGGTGGTCACCGCCTCCGGTGTCCGGGGATACCACAGCCAGCAGCCCGACGGTAAATGGACTCACTTTACGCCAATCAATGCCTTGCCAGTGGAATATTTCCATCCAAGCGCCCAGTTCGCCGATCTTGTCGGGGCAGGCTTATCCGATTTGGTGTTAATCGGGCCGAAAAGTGTACGTCTGTATGCGAACCAGCGAGATGGCTGGCGCAAAGGTCAGGATGTCCCCCAATCCGCAGGTATCACCCTGCCGGTCACCGGAACCGATGCCCGTAAACTGGTGGCATTTAGTGATATGCTCGGTTCCGGTCAGCAACATCTGGTGGAAATCCGGGCTAACCGCGTCACTTGCTGGCCCAATCTGGGGCATGGCCGTTTCGGTCAGCCACTGATCCTGCCAGGATTCAGCCAGCCCGAAAGCAGCTTCAATCCTGAACAGCTGTTTCTGGCCGATATTGACGGCTCCGGCACCACCGACCTTATCTATGCTCAATCCAACTCCCTGCTGATTTATCTCAACCAAAGCGGTAATCAGTTTGATGCCCCACTAACATTAACTTTGCCTAAAGGGGTACAATTCGATAACACCTGTCAGCTACAGGTTGCCGATATCCAGGGGCTGGGAGTAGCCAGCCTGATTTTGACCGTGCCTCATATGGCACCACATCACTGGCGTTGTGACCTGTCACTGACCAAGCCCTGGTTATTAAATGCGATGAACAATAACCGCGGCGCACATCACACCCTGCATTACCGCAGTTCTGCCCAATTCTGGTTGGATGAGAAGTTACAGCTCACTAAAGCGGGCAAATCACCGGCTTGTTACCTGCCGTTTCCAATGCATCTGCTATGGCATACCGAAATTCAGGATGAAATCAGCGGTAACCGACTCACCAGTGAAGTCAGCTACAGCCACGGCGTCTGGGATGGTAAAGAGCGCGAGTTCAGAGGGTTTGGTTGTGTCAGACAGACAGATATCACGACGTTTTCTCACGGTACCGCACCGGAACAGGCCGCACCGTCACTGAGCATCAGTTGGTTCGCCACCGGGATGGATGAAGTAGATAGCCAGTTAGCTGGGGAATACTGGCAAGGAGACACTCAGGCTTATACCGGATTTGAAACCCGCTATACCACCTGGGACAATGCCAGCCAAACAGACAAGGTGTTCACCCCCAATGACACACAGCGTCACTGGCTGACCAGAGCACTTAAAGGCCGGCTGCTGCGCAATGAGGTCTATGGTCTGGACGGAACAGATAATCAAACAATCCCTTATGCCATCAGTGAGTCGCGCTATCAGGCACGGTCTATTCCCGTCAATAAAGAAACTGAATTAGCCGTTTGGATCACCGCCATTGAAAACCGCAGCTATCACTATGAGCGTATTACCAGTGACCCACAGCTCACTCAGCATATCCAACTGCAACAAGATATTTTTGGCCTCCCTCTGCAAAGCGTTGATATTGCCTGGCCGCGCAGGGTAAAACCCGCTGAAAATCCCTACCCGCCAACGCTGCCGGATACGCTGTTCGACAGCAGCTATGATGACCAGCAACAGTTGCTGCGTCTGGTTCGGCAAAAAAGTCGCTGGTATCACCTGATTGACGGAGAAAACTGGCGGCTGGGTTTACCTGATGCGCAACGCAGTGATGTTTATACCTATGACCGGACTAAAATTCCAGCAGAAGGGATTTCTCTTGAAGTGTTGCTGAAAGAAGATGGCTTGCTGGCAGATGAGAAAGCTGCGGTTTATCTGGGACAACAAAGGACATTGTATACCGCAGGTCAATCAGATACACCGCTGGAAAAACCAACACTTCAAGCACTGGTGGCATTCAGCGAAACTGCCATGCTGGACGAAACTTCATTGCAGGCTTACAAAGACGTCATGGAAGAGCAGGAGCTAAATACCGTACTGACACAAGCCGGTTATCAACAGGCTGCACGGCTGTTTAATACCGGATCAGAAAGTCAGGTATGGGTAGCACGTCAGGGATATACCGATTACGGTGATGCCGGCAAATTCTGGCGGCCTCAGGCTCAACGCAACTCATTACTAACAGGAAAAACCACCCTGAGCTGGGATACCTATTATTGTGTGGTCACTCAAACTCAGGACGCCGCAGGATTAACGACGCAAGCCCATTACGATTATCGTTTCCTGACACCGGTACAACTGACAGATGTTAATGATAATCAACACATTGTGACACTGGATGCGCTGGGCCGCGTGACCACTAGCCGGTTCTGGGGCACAGAGTCCGGACAAACCACAGGTTATTCAACACCAGAAGAGAAACCCTTTACGCCACCAGATTCCGTTGATAAAGCGCTAGCGTTAACAGGTGCGCTTCCCGTTGCTCAATGTACAGTTTATGCCGTTGACAGTTGGATGCCGTCGCTATCCCCGTCTCAGCTTTTCGGATCACAAGAACAGGCCGAAACCCGATGGAAGCAACTTCGTACCACTCAGGTAGTCACCGAGGATGGGAAGGTGTACGCTCTGGGCTGGAAACACGCGACAGACAGCCAGAAACTGACTGTTCATGAAGCCTCCTTATTGGCGGATATTCCCCGTTTGCCTCCACATGGGCTGATGATCACCACCGACCGTTACGACAGCGAGCCACAGCAGCAGCACCAACAAACGGTGAGTTTTAGCGACGGTTTTGACCGGTTACTCCAGAGTTCTGTTCGTCATGAATTCGGTGATGCCTGGCAACGGCAAGAAGACGGCGGGCTGGTAGTGGATGCTAATGGGACGTTGGTCAGCGCGTCAACGAACACCCGTTGGGCCGTTTCCGGTCGCACGGAATACGATGACAAAGGTCAGCCTGTGCGCACTTATCAGCCTTATTTTCTGAATGACTGGCGCTATGTCAGTGACGACAGCGCGCGCGATGACCTATTCGCCGATACCCACATTTATGATCCATTGGGACGTGAATACAAAGTCATCACCGCGAAGAAATACCTGCGGGAAAAACAGTACACCCCGTGGTTTATCATCAGTGAAGATGAAAACGACACCGCGTCAAGAAACCCATAATTTTACCCGTTGCCCCGCAATACATGGCGGGGCAGTATCTATCAACATGAGGAACAGTAATATGACATCCTTTTTTAATCCGGTAACCTTTGCCGGCACTCCTACCGTCAACGTTCGGGACAACCGTGGCCTGACCATCCGTGAAATCAGTTTTCACCGCACTACAGCAGGAGGTGATACCGATACCCGTATCACCCGTCATCAGTACGATGCTTATGGATTCCGGATCCAACGTATTGATCCGCGCCTGTATGACGCCATGCAAACTGATAGTTCAGTAAAACCCAATTTTACCTGGCAGTACGATCTGACCGGCAATATCCTAAGTACAGAGAGTGTTGATGCAGGCCACACCGTCACCCTCAATGATATTGAAGGCCGCCCGGTACTGACAAAAACCGCAACCAACGTTATACAAACCCGGCAATATGAAGCCACTTCCTTGCCGGGCCGCCTGTTATCAGTCACTGAACAGGTATCTGGAGAAGCAACTGCCCGAGTGACTGAACGCCTTATCTGGTCCCGGAACACACAGGCGGAAAAAGACCACAACCTTGTCGGCCAGTGTGTGAATCACTATGACACCGCGGGGCTAACCCAGTTAGAAAGCCGGTCACTAACCGGAACCGTCTTATCACAATCCCGTCAATTGCTGTCCGATAATTATCAGGCAGACTGGAAAGATGGTAACCAAGTCACCAACCAGAGTCTACTGGATAGCGAGGCCTACACCACACAAAACACCTTTGACGCTACCGGTGCATTACTGACGCAGACGGATACAAAAGGCAATATACAGCGTCTGACCTACAATATTGCCGGACAATTGAGCAGCAGCAAGCTGACAGTAAAAGACCAGAGTGAACAGATTATAGTCAAATCCCTGAATTATTCAGCCGCTGGGCAGAAACTGCAAGAAATACATGGTAACGGTATAATTACCGAATACACTTATGAACCGGAAACACAACGTCTGATTAGCATTACCACCCACCGCGAATTAGACAGCAAAGTGTTACAAGATTTACGCTATGAATATGATCCGGTGGGTAATGTCATTAATATTCGTAATAGTGCAGAAGCCACCCGCTTCTGGCGCAACCAAAAAGTGGTACCGAAGAATACCTATAGCTACGATTCTCTATACCAGTTAATCGAAGCAACTGGCCGGGAAATGGCAAATATCGGCCAGCACAATAACTTACTACCCTCTCCTGTTCTGCCTTCTGACAGCAATACTTACACCAGATATATCCGTACCTATACTTATGACCGTGGCGGCAATCTGACTCGAATCCAACACAGTTCACCCGCCATCCAAGGCAGCTATACTACAAAGATAACGGTTTCAAACCGCAGTAACCGCGCAGTGTGGAGCACATTGACCGATAATCCAATGCTCGTGGATGATTTGTTTGACGCCGGCGGCCACCAGAATACATTAGTACAGGGACACTACCTGAGCTGGAACACCCGCGGTCAGTTAGAACAGGTGATACAGGCAACTCAGGGAAACAGAATCAATAGTGATAGGGAATGGTATCGCTATGGCAGCGATGGAATGCGATTGCTGAAAGTGAGTGAACAGCAAACCCAATACCTCACTCACCAACAGCGAGTCATTTATCTGCCAGGATTGGAGCTGCGCACAACCCAACACGGCCCTATCATAAAGCAAGAATTGCAAGTTATCACTGTGGGTGAGGCCGGTCGTGCACAAGTGCGGATACTGCACTGGGAAACCAAACCACCAACAGATATCAAAAACAATCAAATACGTTACAGCTACGATAACCTCCCCGGCTCCAGCCAGCTTGAGCTAGATTACAAGGGGGGAATTATCAGCCACGAAGAGTACTATCCATTCGGTGGTACGGCTTTATGGTCAGTGAGAAACCAAACTGAAGCCAGTTACAAATTTATTCGCTACTCAGGCAAAGAACGGGATGCTACGGGGCTGTACTACTATGGTTATCGATATTATCAACCGTGGGTAGGGAGATGGTTAAGTGCAGACCCTGCCGGAACAGCAGATGGAGTGAACCTTTACAGGATGGTTCGGAATAATCCAGTGACATTACATGATCCCGATGGATTAGCACCGGAACAGTGGTATACCCGGGAAGCGTTTAAACAATTACCTTTCAGCGAGCATAGTTTGGGTACACGCGATGAACTTGCGCCAAAAATATCAGGCACAAATAGTTTATGGCATGAAGCTTATCGTGGGCCAACCAAAGAACGGGAAACATTGGGTCTCTTTAACGAGTTGCCTTTTGCAGAACCTAAAGTGGCAACGGCTGAAGAAATTAACCTGCATGGCATAACAACTGAAAACGTCACTGTTTATCGTGTGGAAGTGGCGCAACAATCAGAGAAGTTTCTTTATACTGGGATTACCGGTACCGGGGGAGTGAAAATAGCGATTCCTAACAGGAATAACGAACATGGCGGCAAAGAGGACTACCTGAATAAAACCATGCCAGGCGAGGCGCAGAAGAGAGGTGGATGGTATCAATTTTCTAAAAATTATATTGCTGCCAATAAGGGTAAATCCAGTGGCAATCTTGCGTTCTATAATTTCGGCAACCCACGTCGGGCATTACAGTTTTACGAACAAAAAACTGAAAATCCCAAAGAAAAACTGCCGTTTGTTATAAAATCATTCGAGATACCTTCTTCAGTATTTAAAGCGATTGCAGAAGATGCCATTTTAGAAAAGGACTACAAAAAGTTCCCGACAGCACCAATGAATGTCGATGTTGCAGCATTTAACCAACTTGGTCTACAACCTCACCATGTTGATTTACTCGTTGGCTCTATCATTCCTAAGAGTGGAAGAGTCTATTCGGAAAATGAGCATTGGAAGTTAATGGATAAACCCTCTCAGGTCACCAGCCGGCCACTGCTGCGCGGCAGACGATAATAAAATAGCCAGGCTCATCCCAAAAAATTTGAGCGGGCATCGTTGCAAATACGGATATTCAGCATTTCCGGTACGTTCTGCTGTCCTTATATAATCATGCAGGTCTCCTTTAAAGGAAACCTGCATACCCGAAAAATTAAAAATGAAACATCAATCCTGATTTTTTCTCTCAGTAAAAGCCGGGACAGGCTCAGGTGTCGGGACAGAGCTATCACAATTATAATGCTCTCCTGTCAGCCCTATTTTTTTACAGGCAGTAGACAAAACATCATTAGGTGTTGCCCACTCATCTTTCCAGTTATTTCCGTCATAACGCTCCTTCTTAAACAGATCCCACATAATAAGGCCAGTTTTACCGTATTTGATCGTACCATCCAATATGCTGTTGAGCTTGGCTTTCGTGAGCGGTAAATTGCCGGTTGCAGGTTTACCAACTTCAAACCCCACCGTAATAGGCGGCAAAACCAATAATTTTTGCGGTTGAATTGATGCCTGAGCGTAATTACGCGCTCCTTTCAGTTTGACATGAAAAGTCACAACTTCATTGCCTGATTTAAGCCAGTTAATATATTGACCATAATAATACTTAACTTGTCCCGGAAGGTCACAAGGAATATAAGTTTCACCTCCCCCGATAAATCCACAGTCTTTTTCACTCAAATCATAAGTCATGACACCAATATAGCTGAGTCGGTTGATAATTTTGGGGTAACTCAGTGCGGTATTATAAATCAAACCATAGAGATTTCCTCCCCACCAGGCACCACCATAAATACCACTGTTCCTCGCGTTGGTTCCCCAATTAGCGGACATATTCGGGATACCCCCAGTTGCAGGACCAGCGGTACTTAACTGAAGCGATGGTTTAACTGCATTAATTGAAGTGTAAAAAGACTTTAAAATAGCGGCGAATTTATCCACGGTTGCAGGCATCGCGCGGGGAATTCTTTCTGCGCCAGGGACAATATTCATTGACGCATCATAAACATAACCACCTAATCCCTTTGCTATTAACGTTGATGTAATAAGAGTTTCACTGTTATTAGAGGGAACCTTGATTGAATCAGGCGTTAATTTCCAGCTTTTTGCATTAATATCAGCGTGCCAAAACTCTTCATAATCCACATCAATCCCTGCTACATCTAAGTCGGCAGCCAAATTAACAATATTTCTATATGCGCCATCTGCCGCCTTACCCGTAATACTGCTATCAAAACGAGGAATTTTAGTCATTGGATTGGGAAAAATATCATAGACCGCACCCGGTTCATTACCACAAGCGTCTTTTTTATTGGCGGTTATATCATAAATTTTTGGATAACAACTAAAGTTCCATCCGCCTACAGCAATATAAGTACTCACTCCATGAGATTTTAAATCAGCAATAATACCTTTTAATGTCACAAAATCAGACCTGGCATTTTCAGCTTCTCTTGTGCTAATGACTTGGTCAGAGGTACAGGTATAGCCAAATAACCCTGAACATTTCAGGCTATTTTTCTCATAATTAACAAAACCAGGCTGGACAAAAGACAATACCAGCGTATTAAAGTTACTCTTGTTTTCAGCAATATCTCCACTTAATTTTTTAAAATTATCAAGACTGGCATAATACTCTTGAGTATCAACCTGTGCAGCAGGTCCACTCAGATAATATGCAGATATTTTAGGATTGGCTGCAATAACATTTCCTGACATGAAAGATAATAATACAGCACTTGCTAATATACATCGGTTTAATTTGTATTTAGACATACATCTATCTCCACTTGGTTAACATTATTTTTCTGACTATAGCCAATGAGTTATCATGACACTTCATTGCCTTTTCATCATGAATGGCATAAGTTTTTCCCTAATAGAGCGTTAATATATTCAGCGTGTTATTATCGACTGTGATGTAGTTACTGAACGGCTATATCCGCATTAATTATTTCAATGCATCAATTTCATAATAGTGTAGTTTTCACCGTTGTCCACAAAGGATATATAAATTATCCGGAATAATATCCCTCTCTATCTAAATAAAAAATCAATATTATTACAGAATAATCCCATCAACTTATATTTATGTTAATTGATTATTACAAGCATAATGCTTTAGCGATAAACATTTATTTCTACAATTGAACGCTACTTTCATTATATACATCATTTCTAAATTTCAATAAGAACATTACATATATCTCCCATAGTATACACGTAATAAGAGTCATGTATTTTGCTCTATAAGTATGACAATGCTTTTTCCCTTCCTAAAACATGGCTATTTATTATTTTCTACAATTCACTGGCACAAGATACCTGGAAGACAAACTTAAACACTGACGAAAAACAGCCAAGAAATAGATTGGGTAATGATCAATAAACCATGCCGCACCACCATAAAATTCATTATTAATCAATTAGATAAAAACATTACCATTAAATAAACGATCCCTGTTATCAGGAAAATCATGCAAGAAAACTTCAACAATTCTTCAACAAATTATAAAAAACTATAAAAAGGCATTATCTTAAATTTGCTGAATTAATGATCACAAACGTATACTCACTGTGCATTAAAACAAATCTGGAATATCAAGTAGTTTGTTAGTCGTTCAAGACATATCCCAGAAAATGAAACAACAAAGTTAAAACACAGGAAAATCACCATGACACGTTTAGGTTTATCTATAACTGTATTATCACTGTTATTCTCAGGCGCAGTATTAGCCGCACCGGCCACCCAATCTTCGGATACCAAGGTTACGTCTTCCCATGTGGAGAAAACCAAAACAGGCCAGCCAGAAAAGAAACCAGGCAAAGCCACACCTAAACAACATTCGCATCATAAGGCGACGACAAAAAAGGCAAAAGGAGCAAAGACTCACTGAGTTATTCCACCTCATCTGAGGCAATCGCGCGCTGTAGAGATGGTTCTTGCAGTTACAGCCAACATCGCAGAGGAACTTGTTCCCATCATGGTGGTGTCGATAAATGGTTATAACACAGGTTTGATAGTGTAATAGCCGTAAATTCAGGGGGGCAAATCCCCCCTCAACATATTTAAAGTGAATAACTTAACAAGCACCTTCTGTATCGTCATCACCATAATATTTAACACCAATCCTGATAATATCCCGCCCCTGAGACTTACGATGCTTATTACTGTCACGCAATGAATAGATACAACCGCAATATTCCTGCTGATAAAATCTTTCCCGTTTACTGATTTCAATCATCCGAGCTGAACCACCTTGCTTACGCCAGTTGTAATCCCAATATTTAACCCCCGGATACTGACTTGCTGCTCGTTTTCCACAATCATTTATCTGCTGCATGTTTTTCCAGCGGGAAATACCCAAAGAGCTTGAGATCATGCTGAAATTGTTTTCATAAGCATACAAAGCCGTGCGCTCAAAACGCATATCAAAACACATCGTGCAACGAACACCTCTTTCCGGCTCCCATTCCATGCCTTTAGCGCGTTCAAACCAATTGTCGCTGTCATAATCTGCATCCACAAATGGCACATTGTGCTGTTCAGCAAAGCGGATATTCTCTTCTTTGCGGATCAAATATTCCCGTTTTGGATGGATATTAGGGTTATAGAAAAAGACAGTGTAATCAATGCCAGAGGCATGCAACGCTTCCATCACCTCACCGGAGCAAGGAGCACAACAAGAGTGCAATAATAATCGTTCCGCACTATCCGGTAACGTTAAAACAGGACGAACAAAGTTTTCCATTGGGCAGGCTCCATAATAAGTATAAGAATTAATTATAAAAATAGTTATTTTAGCTTCAAATCTTTCAACAAGGAATTCATCCGATGGCTTACTTGTCTTTACGATGGTATTAAATTACTTGAAATTCTGGCAGGCTATATCGTCGTAATCAAAGTTTGTACCAACAAGTTCACTATAGATAAATTTGTTCTACGCTAATAGCTAACTAAATTATAGACAAATTAAGATTCTTTTAACCAAAATAATTTAAATGGAGACCACGATGCGCCATGCAATTTCCCTGCGTGACCTCTCTTTTCCAGCAATCATCGCCGGATTTGTCGCTGTTTTAGTTGGGTATACCAGTTCAGCGGCAATTATCTTTCAAGCTGCGGAAGCCGCTGGAGCTACAACCATGCAGATCGGTGGCTGGCTGAGTATGCTGGGGCTTGGGATGGGTATCAGTTCTCTGGGGCTATCGCTTTATTACCGAACGCCAGTCCTTACTGCATGGTCAACACCAGGCGCAGCGCTGCTGGTGACAACCATGCAAGGAACATCAATCAATGAAGCCATTGGTATATTTATCTTTGCCTCTGCCCTGATCTTGTTATGTGGTATTACCGGCCTGTTCGCACGATTGATGAACTATATTCCACAAGCACTTTCCGCAGCAATGCTGGCTGGAATTCTGTTACGTTTTGGCCTTGATGCCTTTTCCTCGTTTTCAGTCAATTTTGTACTGACTGCCGGAATGTGTCTGACTTATCTGCTGACACGCAGATATTTATCACGCTATGCCATTGTCTTAACGCTGTTATCAGGGCTAATTATCGCCTTTTTGCAGGGAGATATTCATTTTGAACAACAATCAGCTGTCGCCTTTGCTATCCCTGAATTTATTGCACCTGTTTTCAAACTCTCTTCATTATTGAGTGTAGGCGTCCCATTTTTCATTGTCACGATGGCCTCTCAGAATGCGCCAGGCATCGCGACACTGAAAGCCGCAGGATATCAAGTCTCGGTTTCATCACTGATAAGCTGGACGGCATTAATCGCACTGATCTTGTCACCTTTTGGTGGCTTTTCCGTCTGTATTGCCGCCATTACAGCCGCTATTTGTATGAGTCCGGAAATCCACACCGACCCTAATCGCCATTATATGGCCGCTGCCGCTGCGGGTGTGTTTTACCTGATCGCGGGTCTGTTTGGTGGCTCAATCAGCATGTTATTCAGCGCACTGCCCACGGCCCTTATTCATACCATCGCCGGATTGGCTTTACTTGGAACAATTTCTGGCAGCCTGCTCCAAGCATTGCAGAATGAAAAACAGCGGGACGCTGCGGTAATTACATTCTTAATCACCGCTTCCGGCGTAACTCTACTTGGCGTAGGCGCTGCATTTTGGGGATTAATCGGTGGCATAATAACCACAATCCTTTTATCTTTACCTGGAAAAAACAAGACAGCTCATTAAACGTACAGTAAAATTATAATTTTCAGCACCTTATGATATTTATTATCCATAAAACTTGTGATAGTTTGCCGGTGCTTCTGTACTCTGAAAATTATGATGGAACATCAACAACCTTAATTTCTCTACTCGCAAACCGAGTTTTCTATTATGAAACTTTTTGATATTAGTAAGTTAGCCATTATTTCATCATGTCTGGCAATCCCCTATAGCTATGCAGATGACCATCCGATTCTTTCTCTTTCTGTCAGCCAGTCTGGCGGAAGTCAAACAACTGCTGATGGTAGTTTATCCAGAAAACCAAATAAGCAGGAATCACGTGTACTTCCTCTTTGGGGTGATGAGGCCAGGGCCAGAGGCTATGACTTACCGGAGCCTTTTGGCGCTAGTTACGGTTATATGAATATGCGACAGAATATCGTCGTAGACGAGATTAAAATTATTATACCGAACACCCCTGGATTTGAAGATTCACTGGGTATTCAAACAGGCAAAACCAGAGAAAAGAATGAATCGCATATGCTCAAGCTGGATACTTGGGTTCTGCCTTTTCTGAATGTTTATGGCGTTTATGGTTGGACAAAGGGCACATCGAAGACCAACATCGAGGGAATCAGCTTTATGGGTACTACTGTGCCTGAAATGAAAGATATTCCCTTCGCACTGGATTTTAAAGGTAAAACCTATGGTGCCGGTTTTACTCTGGCCGGGGGTTACGATCAATTCTTTGGTACCCTTGATACCAACTATACCTACACTAATTTAGATATCCTTGATGGTAAAATCAGTGCTTTGGTTGTCACACCGCGTATTGGTTATGAGTTTACATTCCAGCCAATCATCCCCGGACAGGGAAATACCAAATTGCAGGTATGGACCGGCGGTATGTACCAGAGAATTACTCAGGAATTTGAAGGCAATATTAGTAATCTGAATTTACCCCCCATGTTTGACAAATTGGTAAGTGCATTCGATGATTACGATAGTATGAAATTCAAAGTAAAACAGCATGTTGCTTCCCGCTGGAATAATACCGTTGGGGCAAGGCTGGAAGTCACGCGCAATTTCAATTTACTGACTGAAGTTGGCTTCAACAAACGTAATAGCTTCTATATTTCAGGTGAGTTCCGTTTTTAATGAAAATCCGCAGTACTTTATATGGGCTGGCTTTAGCCAGCTTTTTTATTTCTGATTTCTCATATGGTCAATTACCACTTAGCAGGGAAAAAATCGACGGCTGGCTGGAAAAATTAGGTGGCAGTAATACCTATGACAACAGTAAAACCATTGACTGGGGCATTTTGCCCGGTCCTTTTTATACCCCTGAATTAGGCGCTGGCATCGGTGTTGCCGTAGTTGGGCTTTACCGGCCAGATGATCACGACCATACCAGCCAAATCTCTTCCCTTTCCCTGAATGGATTTGCCTCTTCAACAGGTGCTTTTGGGTTCACATTTGATAACTACAGTTTTTTTGCTGATGATCAATGGCGCTTTTTCCTTTCCGGCACACTAAATAACGTTCCCACCTATTACTGGGGAAGCGGATATGACGCAGGTAAGGTAGATGATAATAAAGAAAAATACCGATCACAGGAATTGCGCCTGCAACCCAGAGTTCTCTATCAGGTTGCTGATTCCACCTATCTGGGTGCTGGCTGGCATTTTTCATCACTATACGCCAAAGATCCTGATAATGGCGCGAAAAAACTATTCGCCGCAGAAAAGGACGGACAATCCATATTAAGTTCAGGTATCAGTGCCTATTTCAGTTATGATACACGGGATTTTCTGCCTAACGCTCATCGGGGACAAGTTCTTGATCTTACTTACACCCATTTTTCCCCGACATTAGGCAGTGACCGCCGGTTTAACACCATTGATATGCAATACAGCGCCTATTACCAATTAAATGAAAAATCGGTACTGGCATTCGATAGTCATGGCCGTTTTACTGATGGTCAGGTGCCGTGGAATATGCTGTCGATGCTGGGTAGCAGTAACCGGATGCGCGGATATTATGAAGGCAGGTACCGGGACAAAAATGTTATCAGCACCCAACTGGAATATCGACACAAACTGGACTGGCGACACGGATTTGTCTTGTGGGCGGGAGCCGGCACTATGAGCCATTACGCCGAAGATATTGGCTCAGGAAACTGGCTTCCCACCATTGGGGCAGGATATCGCTTTGAATTCAAACCTAAAATGAATGTAAGACTGGACTTTGGTATCGGTAAAAAAAGCAACGGATTTTATTTTCAGGTGGGAGAAGCTTTTTGAAATTGCGTTTATGGATTGCCGTTCTAACTTTAGTTGCAGGATGTCAGGGAACTTTTTCACCAATTGTAGCAGTACAACCTGATCTAAATAGTGAAACAACCGCCGAAGCAACCCGTGCATGGCCTGCTCTTGACCCAATCCGCTCTCCCGAAGGATTAAGAGCCTGCTGTGCTTTTGGTTATGATTTGAAAACACAATTATTGGCTATTCCAGTCCCTTTTTATCAAATAGCTAATGTGCTGGATGCCGATGATCTTGGCGAACATCATTATAACAATAGCTTTTTTGGCACCGTCGCTTCATTAACAGGAATCAGTAATGAAAAAGTAGGGATAATATATACTCGTAGAGGTGGATTCATTGATATTTCCCATGTGCGAGATACGGCTGATAATGCAGTTTTTCTGTTCAGTCAAATTTGGCCTCGTCTTGGGGAAGAGTGGCAAATAGAATTAGGCAACGAATTAGCATCACGCCGCATCCAGTTTTATCAATTCACACCACCAGCAGCGATAGAACAACGTTATACCCTAAGTGCCTATCTGGCGGTAAAACTGGCTTTTGAACTTGCCGCATGGCATGAAATTGCCCAATGGTATGGTTATCAAGCTGTACCGGGGTTTTCTGAAAAAGTCTCCGCGTTTTCTCCTGAAGATCTCTACTCTAATTTGCTGGGAGCGCGTCTTTCCCTTTCATTGATACTGGCAGGACAAGTGCCTTCCATGAAGCAATATCGCTTATCAATGCAGGCTATTCTGCCGTCTGCACTGCATGAACTGGAAGCCCTATCCTCTGATGAAACCCGAAAAATGTTTGAACAAATCGATGGTATCTGGTGGGACAGTAAACGTCGTGTGCCTGATAAACGCCTGGTTCTTCAACGTGATTATCATACTCACAGCGATCGTACACCTAATATGGTGCCGACAGAGCAGCAGCATCCACTCAGGCTTACTTTGCCACAACAATATTCTGGCTACACATTATCTGAATTGGCCGAATTACAATTGTGGCCCAGCCATCAAATGAAAGAGCTTCCTATACCAGAACACTACTGGACTGTTCTTGATTTCCCACAATTAGCAGAGAAAGCGAAAGAGCAGCAAGAGAGTCATTGACTCATCTATTTCCATTGGCTGCACTTCTTCACAGAGACGTACCTAACCCGCAGTGATGCGGGCTAGGGCTTACCTTCTTTCCATACCGTAGGCCAACACTGCCAACCCGATAACTTTAATATTTCATGCGCTCAGTTTGCTGAAAACCGCCGCCTTTCTTCCCCGTCCCGAAGGACGAGGTTTCTCGGAGGATGACTCATGAGAAAATAAAGATGATATTATTAACCCAAATATATGAAAAAAACCTTAAATTACTATTGCTCAAATAATAATTCCATAAAATCATCATCAATTATTATTTATCATTCCCACAATGTCACAACACAATATAAACTTAACATCATCTATAATAAAACCAAACTATGCCAATCACAATCAACAAAGAAAAACCCACATCACCCAGAGATTATTTCACAGGATAAAAAAACGTATTAAAATATTTACAAAGATGAAAAACCAATAACCAGCTGATATAAAATAATTAATATTAAACAACATTTAAAAAATAAATAAAAGAATCACAAAAACATTAGCCAACAAAACAAACATCAACAGAAATAAAATTCAAAAAAAACAAAAAATTAGATATTAAATCTTTTATTGCATCATAAATAGAGTATTTTCATTATTTTTATGATGAAACCAGAGATTTACTCTTAATTTAGCTTAAATCATGCAAACACCTTCTTAAATAAGTTCAACCTGTCTATAATGTATATTTCTAAGTTATAAATATGTACGAAAAATATCAGCTTCATCTAAATAGATAAAATAAGAACTTACGTTAGAAACAATTATATTTATTCAAACTAGCTTAAGCTGATGAATTATTTTCAACTATATAATATATTGATTTATAATTTAAACTCATAAAATCAGACTCATTCTACAGATAGATACAGGAATCACTTTTAAATTTTTTTAATGTATTAGGGGATTCAGGGCCCCTATCTTCACCCCCTGATAAGATCAATTAAAGATATCCCTACTCTTGGAGAGGAAAAATGAATAAACTAGCATTATCCACTGCCGCCGCTCTTATTTTTACAGGCTCTGCTGTTGCGGCTGATAATTCTGCCGGCGGTACATTACATTTCTCAGGTGCAGTTACTGACACCACTTGTACTATTAACGGTGGCGCCGCAGCTAATCTGACGATAGTATTGGAACCTATCTCAATCACCCAAGCCGGACAAAAGGAAGGCTTGATTGATTTTGGTAAGAAAGCGTTTTCACTGGAATTTTCTAACTGCCAATCTAAAGCAGTTGGTTTCGACCCAGCAACCTCCATGTTGAAAATCCACTTCTCATCAGCACACTCCATTGCCAACGATGGTAATTACCTGATGAACCAAGAGCTCAATGCAAATGGTAAACCTAAAAACGTAGGTATCGCTATTGTTAAATATACAGAAGAGAATACCCCGATCATGCTGAATAAAGCTTTGGATACGGGAATCAAGGGTTCTACCCCAGCACCTGAAGTTGTCGATTTCTATGCGAAATATTATAAAGTAGGCACTGCTGATGCGGAACCAGGTAAAGTAATAACAATGGTGACTTATCACGTTGCTTACCTATAATCATTTACTACAACAAATAAAGCCTATTTGCCCAAATAGGCTTATTTACTTTGACAAAAATAACGTTATGAAGAAATTATTTCTAGCTACATTATTCTCGTTGACAGCTTTATCTGCACATGCCAACATCGTTATTAATACAACACGGGTTATTTATCCAGCCGATAATAAAGAGGTATCTGTTCAATTATTAAATACAGGCGATCAACCCTCTTTGGTACAATCCTGGATAGATGATGGCGATCCTAATTCAACACCTGAAACAGCTAAAGTTCCCTTTCTGCTCATCCCCCCCGTAGTCAAAGTTGATGGCAATAACGGCCAGCAATTGAGAATAAAGTACACTAATAGCAACCTACCTACTGATCGTGAATCGCTGTTTTATTTAAATGTTCTGGATATTCCACCTGTTGCAGAAAACATTGACGATAAAAACGTCATGCAAATTGCTATTCGTACCCGGATCAAATTTTTCTACCGGCCCGAAAAGCTCTCTATTTCACCTAAGCAGATCGAACAGCATATTGCATTAAAACGCGATGGCGACCAACTAAAATTGGAGAACTCATCACCCTATATCTTGAATATCGTCGGTCTTAAATCTTCCAATGAGCAACCTAACTTATTAAACGAGGGAACAATTATAAAACCGTTCTCTTCTCATTCATTCAGTACCAATCAAAAAATAAAAGCGGGAGACAAATTAACTCTAGCTATTATTGATGATTTTGGTGCTATAAATAAATTAACTTTACCACTTCAACAGTGATATTATTGGCATAGCATAGAACATGATACGAGAAAAAGTTAGTCCGTTAACTCTGATAATAACTACTATCCTGTATACAGATTGCTTATGTTATGCTGCAACATTTAATACTGATTTTCTGGCCGGCGAATCTGCAAAAGCAGATTTATCCCGATTTTCCTCTGCTTCTGAATTACCCACCGGCCACTATAGTCTTGATATATACCTGAATAATGACTGGAAAGGGCGATTTGATATTAATATCCAGAACGATGGCAAAGACATCTACTTATTAAATGAAGATCTGCCAAGACTAGGGATAAAAATTGATACAAATCAATTAGTAGAATCAAACTCATCCAAAGGTGAAACTCTTCTTACTAAAGTAATACATGAAGGAACCGCTAATCTTGATGTTCCTAAACTCAGCCTGCATCTGGTCGTTCCTCAGGCTTATATTAAAAATGAACTGAAAGGCTATATCGATCCTGCCTTCTGGGACAGAGGAATTCCAGGCGCTATGCTTTCCTATAATGCCAACTATTACCATACTCAAAACAGGAATAAACAAAATAGTAACTATGAAAATGAGGATAACGCTTACGTGTCACTTAATAGCGGTTTGAACCTGTTTGGCTGGCAATTACGTGATCAATCCTCTTATTACTATACACGCTCAAGTGGCAATAAATGGAGTAATAATACCCGTTATCTGCAACGGGGCATTTCATCAATTAACGCAGAACTTCGCATTGGTGATAGCTATACATCAAGTGATCTATTCGATTCTTTCCGTTTCCGGGGTATCAACCTGAAAACAGATATGCGCATGTACCCCGATGCCTGGCAAGGGTTTTCCCCTATCGTCCGGGGAGTTGCACAAACTAATGCTCTGGTAAAAATCTCTCAGAATAATGTTGTTATTTATCAGGGTAACGTACCACCGGGCCCCTTTGCCATTGATACTATTTTACCAACAGGTTCAGGTGGAGATTTATTTGTCGAAGTCACAGAAGCGACAGGGAATACCAACAGCTTTACCGTTCCCTTTTCATCTATTCCTAATATGATGAAAGAAGGTCTTGGCAAATACGATATCAGTGCAGGTAAAACACAAATTGCCAATAGTCGTTATAAACCAAACTTTTTCCAAGCCAGCTATCAATATGGCTTTAATAATGTCCTGACGGGTTACACAGGCACCATCATCAGTAAAGATTATTACTCATTACTGTTAGGCAGTGGTTTCAACCTACCGATTGGCGCTATCTCACTTGATATTTCACGATCCAGTGCCAAGTTTGATAATAGCCCAACAATGAAAGGCCAGAGCTACAAAGTGTCTTATAGCCGCTATATTCCACAAACAGGAACGAATTTCTCTCTGGCAGCTTATCGCTATTCAACTAAAAACTACCTGAACCTGATCGATGCCATTAATCTACATGACTGGATAAGCAACGGATATAACCGACAATACTATTCTCACCAGAAAAACACCTTCAATATCAATTTAAACCAGAGTCTTGGCAACGGTGCGGGTTCACTTTTTCTTTCAGGAACATTCCGTGATTATTGGGGAACAAAGAACAAAAACAGAGAGTATCAAATGGGATATTCCAACAGTCTGGGTAAAATCAATTATACTCTGACAGCAAGCCGTGTCCGATACAATATCAATGAAACAGAAAATAAAGAGGAGCAGCGCTATTATCTGACACTGTCGGTTCCTTTTGAGCTGTTTGACTCCCCAGCCTACCTGACGAGTAATATCTCAATCAATGATAAGCATTACAACAACAGCGATTTGGGATTGAGTGGCAGCGCAGGCCAGAATAACCGCCTGAATTACCACTTTAACATTTCAGATCAGAAAAGTGGATCGACAACAACCAGTGCAAATCTGACCTATAAAACATCCGTTTCCACACTGAATAGTTCTTATAGCCAATCCAAGGATTATCGCCAGATGGGGCTGGGTACAACAGGTAGTTTAGTCGCTTATCGGGGTGGAATTCTGGCAGCTAATCAAGTTGGGGAAACCTTCGCAATCATTGACGCACCAGGCGCAGTTAACGCATCTGTGAATGGTGATAAAAGTATGGTAACAAATAACAGCGGTAAGTTGCTGATACCTTATCTTTCTCCTTACCGTAAAAACGCCATTATGCTAGATACCAGTGAAGTGCCGGAAGGGGCGGCTGAACTTATCGGTAACATCAGAGACGTTGCTCCCTATTCCGGTGCCATTACCCATCTCGGATTTAAAACAGACCAGCGAAAAATTTTTATTTTCTACGCCACTCAGGCCAATGGTAAACCTCTACCTTTTGGTACTGAAATTGTCAATTCAAAAGGTAGCAGCCTAGGATATGTCGGTCAGGGTAGTCTGGTTTTCCTGCGAGTAGAGAAATTACCACAGCAAATTTATATCCGTATCAGTCAGTCAGGCGAAAAGAGCTGCATAATAAACAATCCACAGCCTGAAATGGACTCAACCGCCAATATTTGCCGTTAAGGGAGAAAATAATGAAACTTAAGCTATTGTATCTGGCGGCTTTAATCAATCTGGGCAGCAACAGTATCGCTTATGCGGACTGTAAACCCAATTATGCAATAACCGCACCAGCAATCACAATTAATATGACAGATAATCTCTATCTGAACAGTAATGAAACTTGGCTACTGAGCACCCGGTATTCCGGCTATTTTACATGTACCAAAAACGCATTATGGAAACAAAACTCTGTTGCTAATGGCTCTCCTTTTACCAGAAACAAAGTTGTTTTGGGATTCAATGGTGGTAAAGATTATGTAGAAGTGGCTATCACAGATCTTTCTCCCAGCGGCACTATTAGTCTGGGGAACAGCAATACAACATATCCAGCCAGCAAATTACAGGCACAATTTACGCTTAATGTTAAGCTACTGAATGGCAGACCCGGCGGTAATAATATTCACGTCTTTTCCGGCAATAATGCAACATTAAAAACAGCTGTTATTACGATGGACACCACTAATCTAGGGATCCTTGACGCCATTGTTCGTTTTGCTACAGATTTCCTGACCTTTATTCTCACCTGGGTGTGGCCAACCCATTCTGAGGATATCTATTACCAACCAATCACCATGATTTTTGATCGCAAAGAGACAACTTGTAACTTCTCAAATGCGGGATTAACAGTGAATCTGCCAAAAGTTAACCGCGCTACACTGCTTAACGGAACAAATAGAGGAGAAACCCCTTTTACACTCAACTTTGCATGCGATTATCTCAAAAACGGTAAAACTTCACGTTCAGTTAAAGCCTACCTAAGCAGTAATAATTTACTACCAAACGACAACCGAACGTTAATTGATAGCAAAGCAGGTGCCGCTAAAGGCGTTGGTATCCGAGTCTCTCAACAAGGTAATTCAACACCCATAATTTTCAGCGCTTCGCAGTCCTCCTCTCGCGGAGCAACAGAGCTATTCAGCAAAAATGCCGGCAACGTTATCGATAAACACTTTACAATCGATTTTAATGCTTACTACTACGTTTATGATCCCCAAAACATCATAGCAGGGGAATTGAAAGCAACTTCTGTTCTGAACTTTGAATACAATTAACCAGGAGGCAAGGGAAATATCTTCTACTTCTCTCAGCCTAACCAAAAATTTATGTTTCAATAAGTAACAATGTGTAACAAAGTGTTTCTGCAAAAAAATCCATTTACATTTACAAATTACTCGCAATTCATGTAAGGCAATGATAATTCTAATATTAAATAATCACGTGTACTCGCTTAATTTCCTAATAAAATGATACAATTATATTAAAAGCAGGAAAAAATATTATCACTTATCAATAACGTAAAAAACAATAACACAAAAAATATATTTTTTTATTTTATTTAAAATATAAATAAAACTATAACGTTTAAATATATAAAACAGATAACAATCAGACACACAACAATACAAACAACAATAAAAAACACAAAATAAATATTCAACCCAATGTGTTGATAAATAAAATAAAAAATTAAAAATCAATAACATATAAACAAAACGCAAAGAGATAAAGAACCAATTATTAGACAAAAATATATTTATGTCCAATGAAAAATATAACAAACATAACTTATCCAATCAAAAGTAAAATATGAATTACATTCAAAAAAACACTATTGACATAAAAATAAAGAAGTCAACATTTATATTCCAAACAAACAGATCATTAAAAAACGCTTATTCTTATCTATAGCTGTATTATTGTATTATTATAACATCTATCCAAAATAGACAATTGTAACACATTGTTACTTATTTTAACTTAACATTTAGAACCATATCGAATATCCTGCACCACACCAATGATAATGAGTATATTATAAAATCAACTCAAGTCTGACAGATACAGCTCAATTTTAACTCACAGAGGAAAAGCCATATCGGTAACAGGTTACCTTTTTATGAAAATGATACTTATTCTTATAGCAGCAATATTAATATCAATTAGTTTATTACTCGCTGCGGTGTTTTTACGATTGGCAGTACTATAAATAAATGGGGTCGAACTGAGCTCAATAATTTTGGATACTCTACCAGCTGGTTTACAGATCATTTTTCTTTTAGAAAAAACCTCTCAGGCATGAAATGAACAAAACAATCATTATTGTACCTGATGAATAGCCCAGTCCAAGAAAGCAACGTTTTATACAAAAAAGACAGATAACCATCTATAAATTAATAAAAAATCACAGAATAAATTAGCAAAATAACAACTTTCATTACAGAAAATATATTTATGAATTACTAATAACTCTGGCTATGCTGGATTTATTTTGCTAGCATTTAGCCTGTTTTTTATTCAGAGCAAACGAGGAAAAGCAATGCCCTCTCAAACGACGAGGACAACTGCCATCTTCGCTTTCTTTATTTCACTATTGTTTTCCGCTTTTAGTCACGCATCAACCAGCACCGCTAAAAGCATGGAGTATTCTCACAATGGCACACAAAGCAATTTGCCGGATTTGCGAAAATACCCTTCGGGCATCCCACGTAAGAAAGCGTTTTTAAATGTTGTTGTCCCTGTAATTGATAAACACAATCAACGAATTATGCAGGAACGGAAATGGCTACTGGAACACCAGAAAGCCAAACATTGGTCCAATCAGGATATCAGGTTCCTGCAACGTATTTGCAAAAACTATAATGTGAGCTGTAGCAGCTCGCCTAAAAAAGTTAACTGGAACAAGCTACTGAGCCGTGTTGACATCATCCCAACCCATTTTGTCGCGACTCAGGCTGCAACAGAATCTGGCTGGGGAACGTCTAAACTTGCACAACAAAATAACAACTTGTTTGGTATGCGTTGTGGTAACAGCTGTAAGAAGACCCAAGGTAAGATAAAAGGTTATTCGTCCTACCCGACTATCAATGATTCTGTCGAAGCCTATATGAGAAATATGAATACCCACAACGCTTATGAATCATTACGTGTTTCACGCGCTAAACAGAGAAACAGCCAGGAATCGCTGAATACTAGCAAACTGATTGATAATCTTGAAGGATACTCACAATTAGGTTCTACTTACAACAGCTACCTGCATAAAGTGTTTAACAGCAATAAAGGACTTATTACCCAAGCACAAGAGTTCGCTAAAAACGACCATCACTAAGGTGCTAAATAAGTATGAACCCGCATATATAGCCCTAACAGCCAATATCATCCGCCTCATAACAACGGTATGAAGCGGATGATTTTTTACGTTCACCGGAGTGTCTTTCTCATTGTATAGAATATTTAGCAAAAACCACCGTAAACCCTTGTCCAATGCTGACGGTGATATAAGGCGAAAAGTCCGGAGGACTTTAAGAGCACAATCTGGCTTCGCCTAACATTGGACATCAGAAGAACCTGCGGTGCGCTTTCTCGCAATCAAAAAGGCAGAGGGGTAAGCGGGGGAAAGCGCAGCTGAGGGTGGCGAAATGCCACGAACATTATGCGAATGCCCGACATGATTTTCGGCATAAACTCTCAAGACAACTCGTTGACGAAAACCAAGCAGTGATAGTCGAGACGTTGAAATCATCAAATATGTTAAAAAACCGTAGATTAGCAAAACATATCGTAGATGTCTCATGACAGAGTTTTGTCTTGAAGTTAGAATACAAAGCGGAGTGGAAAGACGTGCATATCATCAGGCTTGATCAATGGTATGCCAGTTCGAAAACGTGTCATTGCTGCGGTGACAAGATGCCAGAAATGCCCTTAAAAGAGCATTTCTGGCAATGTGTGGTATTGAACACGACCGAGATATCAACAGGGCATAGACGAATTAAAAGCGGCGGGACTCGTCGTTTCTGCCCACTGAGGCTTGTGTCAGATTCGTCAAGCACGAGCAACAGCCTGTGAAGTGGGAAGCCTTGCCCGACAGGGCGGGGAGCAGTCACATATTATAATATTGTTCATTGTTACCCTTGTATTGCGACAAAATGATTAGCCAGAGTTTAATATGAATTTCTTTTCTTTTGAGTTTCTAGGGTCCTTTGTTGCCCTCTTTTTCTTGTATTGGATGCTACAAAAAAGTGCAAAAGCACAAAACTACTTGTTAATAATCGCAAGTTATCTGTTTGTCTTCTCTTTTAATCCACTTTTCGCCGGTATCTTATTTGGCTATACGCTATTTATCTATCTTTTGACAAACATAGCTGACAAATTTCTACCCAACCGCATCACATTTACCATTCTGATGATAGGTATTCTGGGATGTTTCACTGCATTCAAATATTACTCTTTCTTTCAGGAAAGCCTGCAACAAGCGTTTGCCCAATTTGGTTTATTCATAGATTTACCCATACTGACATTACTCCTGCCTTTAGGTTTATCTTTCTATGCATTTCATTCCGTCAGCTATGTCATTTCTGTTAAAAGAAAAGAAATCCCCCAGGCATCATTCCCTGATGTCATTTTATACCTCTGCTTTTTTCCCAGTATTGTTGCCGGACCAATAAACCGGGCTAAAGATTTCTTACCCCAAATCCAAATTTCATCAAGAGTGATCATTGAACCATCAAGAGCAATATTGCTGATTGCATTGGCAATAACCAAACTATTCCTGTTCAGCTCTTATCTATCCGAAAATTATGTAAACCCAGTTTTTGATGATCCTACCAGCTACAATGCAGGGCAAATCCTGGTTGGTATTTACGCCTATGCCTGGCATATCTATTTTAATTTTTCTGGCTATACCAATCTTGTTACCGGATTAGCGCTACTCCTCGGATTCAAGGTACCTGAAAACTTTAATGCCCCTTATCTGGCAGAAAACTTACAAGCCTTCTGGCGCCGTTGGCATATCAGTTTATCTAAATTTATCCGTGATTATGTCTATATTTCTTTTGGCGGTAATAAGAAGGGATTTGTACGTAAAAATCTTAATTTGTTTGCCGCTATGGTCATCTCCGGTTTATGGCATGGCGCCGGAATTAACTTCATTATCTGGGGAGCTATTCATGGGTTAGGATTAATCATCCTCAATATCAAACACCAGTTATTTTCTTTAAAAAACAAAAAAAACGGAAATACTCCCCAAAATCCAGTAACCTCATTTTTATCCAGAGTGATCACCTTCCACTTTGTCTGTCTGGCATGGGTTTTCTTCCGTTGCCCTACTCTGGATGATGCCCTGATATTATTAAATCAATTGATATTACCAGATTTATTTCACTCGATAATAGCCAGCGGTTGGCTGTTGCTGATGTTCTGGGGACTCTTTATTATTTATCCGTGGCTGATTAATCTAAAAATAGCCGTTGGGAAAATTCATTCTCAGATTTCATGGATATACTACCCAATACCATTAGCGATTATTCTGACTTTAGTATTTATGCTTTCACCACAAGGAATGCCAGGATTCATCTATGCTAATTTCTGAATTCAAATCCAATTTGAAAACTGCCGGGCAAGTCATTTTTATCGTGGTATTAACCAGTCTACTGTTAATCTGGCTAAATCACCGTTCACTGGATAGATTCTGGCAACAGAAATACCACCAGCAAAGCCTGTGGGCAGCCTTACAAGGTAATCCACTCTGGGATTTAGGTGATAATCTGGAACAAGGCCTATTTGCTGCGGGAGAAACATTCATCTTACATACCACCAGCAATAACAGTGACAATCATCAGCAAACTCCCCTGGAAACGAATATCACACTTCCCGCGGGTTTTCAGATCGGGCTGAGGCTCCTGGGTGGTTATACCTCTCCTATTGCAACTCTTCCGGCAACTTTCCCTGAATTATTACAAAAATCCCCTCACGCTAATTCTGTCGACTCATCAATACTCCACAATTCAGGCAATAATATTCATTCCAGTATAGTTATTGCCAAAACCAATGTGATGCTGACAGCCAAGGATAAAGTACTTTTTGCCGGAGACTCAATGATGCAAGGCATTGCCCCTCATCTGAAACGCCGGCTCTATCAGAATTACGGTATTTCAAGTATTAATCTCAGCAAACAAAGTACCGGGCTTGCTTACCCCAGTTTTTTTAACTGGCCGGAAACTATCAATAAGGCACTGGAAGCTAATCACGATATCAAGCTGGTTGTTATTTTCCTGGGCCCAAATGACCCCTGGGATATGCCACCAAGACATGGAAGCACCTACCTGAAATTCGCGAGTCCTGATTGGGAAAACCTCTATCGCCAACGTATCGATATGATCCTTACCGAAACACATAACCACGGTGCTAATGTTATCTGGATTGGCCCTCCCAATATGCGACAGAAAAAACTCTCTGCTAATATGGAATATCTAAGATCATTGTATCAATCAGAAGTGGCGAAAGCCGGGGAAATCTACGTTTCTGTTAATGACATTTTTAAATACCATACGGATGATTATTCTGATTATATTGGCGATAATAGTAACAAAATTAAACTCAGAAGCGGTGATGGTATACATTTTAGTTTGAAAGGCCAGCAAACTATCTCGGACAATATATTCTCATTAATTGAATTTATTCAGGAACCAGCCAAACAAAATGGAAAGATTTAAACAATGCCGCCGGCGATATCACTCCACCGGCCTTGGTCTGGTCATCATACTCTCTTTAAGTTTGATATCATGCCATAAGCAAAGACCAGAGCCGTTGCCAACGCAACAGCCTGTAAACGCAAACCAGCAGTTAACAGACTTTGGTGAAGACAATCTCACCTTACTGGCAGATAAACTTCACAACAGCCGCCATAATCAACTGCATTTTGTTCAGATAGGTGACTCCCACACTGCCGCAGACTTTTTTACCGGCAAACTCCGGTCTCTATTACAACAACGTTTTGGTGATGCCGGTATTGGCTTTATCAGCCCAATAAATGTGCCCGGCCAACGTAACGCGATAATCAGCATGACGAGCAATAAACGACAATGGGAACTAACGACCAGTCGCAAAGATAATCAGCCTGATTTTCCTCTCGGTGGTGCAATTGCAGAACCCGATAGCCAAACAAGTCAATTAACTTTAGAGCTATTTTCACCATCTCGTGATCGCTATCAACTTAAGACGTTATACCAAGCAACGGGGGATTCTCAAATTCTGGTTCAGTCTGCAACCAAGAGAATACTTAAATTACCGATAACTCACGGCCAATGGCAATTTTCCACTGAAGAATCGGTCACATTCCCGGTTAATATTATGGCAATACAAAATAATCAGTTAAAATTGGGTGGCTGGTTTATCAAACGTAAACAGCCAGGTGTTATGTTGTCCGCTTTAGGTATTAATGGTGCAACTATTAGCATGATGGATAAGTGGCAGCCACAATGGATTAATACATTAGCGCAAATGCACCCCGATATGGTGATCTTTGCTTATGGCACCAATGAAGCATTTAATGATTCGCTAGACTTATCAAGTTATCACCAGCAACTGGAAGCCAAGGTAAAACAGATTCGTCATCAGTTACCACAAGCAGTTATCCTTATTATCGGGCCAGGGGATTCCTTGAAAAACAGTCAAGCAGCAAATTGTACAACACAACAACCAGCAATGTTGAATGACGTCATCCGTATTCAGCAGGAAGTCGCTCAGGAGCAGCACACACTATTTTGGAATTGGCGTGAATATATGGGGGGAGAATGTTCAATTAGAAGCTGGGCGCAACAAGATCTTGCACGCCCAGATTATGTTCACCTTTCAGCCATAGGCTATGAACGCAGTGCTGAAGCTTTATATCAGCAATTAATAAATGTTCTCGATCAATAAGCAACGATGAAGCTCCATTGGGAATCGTACTAAATACCAATATTGCATTTAGTGCAACAAAACCTTAGAGTTATGAATTACAATATAAACAAGTTCACAAGGTATCAATTTAATTAAAAACCAATCATCTTTTTCACTACATTTAATGCAATGAAAAATAAGTTTATACCATCTGTAACACATAGCGTTAAAAAGAGTATTTAAAATATGACTTTTTCAAGAAAGTATCCTAGAGGCTCTATAAGAAGATTCATTTCCGGCTGGAAAAAATGTAGTTTTGAACGTTACCAACAAGCCTACTCTCTTTATGGAGGTGGCATATCTACTCATCCCAATATTGTAAATTTTTTAAACAAAAAATCTGGGAATAGTTTTATCTTTTACGTTAAAGAAAATCCAGAAACAGAAAATGTTATCGAAGGTGCATACTTTACATGCAAAGATCATCATCTGGCAGCAAGTCATCAAAAAAACTACCACTTCTTCACTTATGATGAAATTATCTTTCCTATCGCCAAACATCTAAAAACCATAATCCCAGGGAAATCTAAAACCATATCGCTCCTGCATAAAGAAAATTTTATCAACGTTTGTTATGGGCGGTTAAACAAACGAACAGTTTGTCTTGCTAAAGAGAATTTTTCTTATAAAACAAAAAGAAATCGAAGTAATGAAATTAACAAATTTAAGCGTTCTGGCGGGGAAATACATCAAATTAACGATTTTACCTGTCAAGAGTTCGTCGATATTTACACTACACTGTACGAAAAACGCTGGACATATAAAACGCACGATCAAGAAGAGAAAGAAAAATTAATTGAATTATATACCGAACTCAAACAACATCTGTATGGGAATGTATTAACTATCAATGGTGCCCCGGTAGCCTATGATCTAGTCATAAAAGCAGACAGTCCGCAGTGGATTTCATTTGACGCAGTAGACGGCGGACTCGATCCTGAATATTCCAATCTCAGTGTTGGCAGTATTTTAATGTGGTTAAATATTCAAAATGCTTCAGACCTCTGCCAGCAACATCAAAAAACTATGCGATATTCTATTGGCAGACCTTCTCTTCCCTATAAAGATCGCTGGTGCAGTCGTCATCCATTAGTAAAGAGCTTATTCTAGTTTCATCAATATCTTTACATAACTAACTTATATGGCTTATATAGCCGTTTTCATAGAAAACGGCATTAATTGAACACCCAAAAAAGCACGTTAAATCTCAGCTCCTAAGATCTTCACCTTTCCCATCTTGTAACAACCCATTAAAAAATCACATCACGGCAAAGAAAACCATCCCAACCGCCGCTCCCGTTATTCCAAGAATAGTTTCCATAATTGACCAGGTTTTTAGTGTTTGAGATTCTGTCGCGCCAGTAAATTTACCAAACAACCAGAAACCGGAATCATTAACATGGCTCAATACCAGAGATCCCCCCGCAATACAGATTGAAAGAGCTGCAAGTTGAGCTCCCGAATATCCCAATACATCAACAACCGGCAGGATAAGACCAACGGTTGTCAGGCAGGCAACGGTCGCAGACCCTTGAATAACACGCACTGTACCAGCAAGGATAAAACACGCTAATGCAATTGGCAGGCCCGCGCCAATTAATGCATTCCCCAACGCAGGACCAACCCCGGAATCCACCAACACTTGTTTGAATACACCACCGGCCCCGGTAACCAACAAAATAATTCCCGCCGGTTGAATAGCAGAAGAACAAATATCCATCACTTTTTCTTTACTCATCCCACGACGAATTGCCAAACCATAAATGGCAATCAGACAAGCAACCAAAATCGCAGAGAATGGATGACCGATGAATTCAAGCCACAAATACAATTCAGAATCTTGTTCAACAAAATTCTCACCAACAGCTTTTAAACCAACCAAAACCAAAGGGAGCAAAACCAACGACAAGCTCAAACCAAAAGATGGCATTCTACCTTGACCAAGACTTGGTTCACTTATATCAACGGGTAAATCCAAGGTAACATATTGGCTGACAAAACTAGCAAAGATTGGACCAGCCAATAACATCCCTGGGATCGCCGCACTGATGCCAATCAAGATCATCCAGCCAAAATCAGCATTCATCTGTGAAGCCAACAACATCGGAACTGGGCCGGGTAACAGAAACGCTGCGGCTGCCGCAACACCAGCAAACAAAGGAATAACCAGTTTCACTACGTTACCGCCAGTACGACGCGCTACTGCAAACGCCACACCAATCAATAAAACAATCGCTACATCAAAAAACAGTGGCAAAGCACAAACCAGACCAGCGATTCCCAATGAATAATGCGCACGATTTTCACCAAAACTATTCAGTAACTTACTTGCAATCTGATCCAGTGCACCGGTTTCATGTAGAACCTTACCAAACATCGCTCCCAGTGCGACAACAATCGCCAGAAAGCCTAATGTTCCACCCATTCCTTCCTGCATTGTTTCGGTAATTTTATCCAATGGCATACCAGAAAAAACACCCGCCCCCATAGAAACCAGTATTAACGCAACAAAAGCGTGTATTCTGGCTTTCATCACCAGAAATAGCAGTAAAAGAACAGAGCCAACGGCTGTCAATACTAAGGTTAAAGTACTCATTATTTTCCCCCTGAAATGACACTATTAATTATTCTTATTGAGTGATTAATCACTTTATCAAGAGACGATCTAATATCGATCAGATAAACATCCTTTTCATCACTACCCGGTTCTTCTAATGTCTCAAATTGAGATACCAACATCTGAGATTTAAAGAAATGATCTTTACGTGCTTTCAACCGATTTTCAATTAAATCAAAGTCACCTTTCATATAAAGAAATGACAGATTCTTATTATTATCACGCAGCATATCCCGGTAATGCTTTTTTAAAGCAGAACAAACAATCAGGGAAACTGGATTTGTGCGTTGCATAGCAAAAACCGCATCATTTAGTGATTCCAACCAAGGCTTACGATCTTCATCATTCAGTGCATGACCTTTAGCCATCTTATTAATGTTAGATCTTGGGTGTAGAAAATCACCATCCAAAAAAGCGGAGCCCAGTTTATAAGCCACAGCATTGGCAACAGCAGATTTACCACTGCCGGATACCCCCATAAGCACAAAAACATGATTCGAATGCTGGGTATCTCCCATATAAACTCCTTAGCGCAGATATTTCACCCACAAAATGTTACCGGTAACTGTTATCGGTAACATTATCAGAAGTAGAGGTAAATTTCGCAACAACACGGAATATTCAAGAAATGGAAATGTGATATTTGTTACAAATAAATTCAAAAAAACGTAAATCCAGTTGACTGATTAAATACTTTCTCCTGGTGATAACTGAAAACCGATATCGATCATTTTCTGTGGTACATGTTCACCTTTCAGTCGTGCCATCAATAATCCAGCTGCCTTCCGTCCCATTAAGTCACGAGGTGTCAACACACTGGCAAGTTTTGGTGTCATCACCTGACCAACATCGTGACCATGAAAGCCAGCTACTGCAATATCATGCGGTACAGCTATCCCCTGACGCTGGCACTCAAAAATTGCGCCGATAGCAAGGTCATCATTGGTACAAAACAGACCATCTACATCTGGATACTTTGTTCGCGCTTCATTCAGTAACTGCCCCCCTAAGGTGTAAGAAGAGCTGTCAGGTGTCATGACCTTACCTGGCTTTAAACCTACGCTTTTCATTGCAGCTTCATAACCTTCCAGACGAATAATTGTCCTTTCATCCTGCCTTGCACCAAGATAAATCACCCGCTGACAACCACGTTCAATCATTGCCATTGTCATCTGTCGAGCTGCTTCAAAGTTATCAATACCGACTGCCGTGTCGAAACAAGGAGAAATACAGTCCATCAGCTCAACGACCGGGATCCCGGCCGTTTCCAACATCTTCAAAGTCCGTGGGGTGTGAGTACGTTCAGAAAGAATTAAGCCATCAATATTGTAGGAAAGCAGGGAAATTAAACGTTCCTCTTCCTTCTCTGAATGGTAACCATAGTGAGCCAGCATGGTTTGATAACCATTACGATCTGTCACATATTCGATACCACGGATAACTTCCGCAAAAACCTGGTTAGTCAAAGAAGGCAACAAAACACCGATAGCATGACTAGTAGAATTAGAAAGAATATCCGGCACTCGGTTCGGGATATAACCTAATTCATCCAAAGCATCAGCTATTTTCTTTCGCAATTGCTCAGAAACTTGATCAGGGTTACGCAAGAAACGACTTACTGTCATTTTTGTAACACCAACACGATCAGCCACATCTTGTAAAATAGGACGTTTTTTCTTCATATTTCAATGCAATACAAAATTAGTAAAGTTTAGGATAACAAACATAGTGCAATGACACATTTATACACTATCAGGACACGCTTTTTTTGAATTTAGCCTGGTAGTGGAACAGTGATCCCGATTTATTATCTATTCAGATTCTGTAGGATAACTTTCAGTCAATATATATTGTGAAATACAACAATAACATTTATCTACAATTCCAGCAAAAATGTAAAATTCAACCGACAATGTTTTCTACAGTATTTGTCAGTTAACCTCAGATAAGATTAAAACACTAAGCTGCTGATTAACCTGTCGCTACTCACATTATTTCCCAGAAAAGCATCAATACAGGTACTGATACCAGAGCAGTCAAAACATAAAATGCAAGAAAAATGATACAGTCATTTACCCACATTAAAAACAGCATTTAGCCCCAAATATCAGTCAGTACTAATGTAACTGTATTTTTAAATACTATTCTAGCTAATCATACTGATGATAGTATCTTACATAACCATAATAATGACAAAGCTGATTATTCCAGTTTTCGTTGTGACATAAATGGAAAAAATAAGTAATTAATTATCGCCTAGGGATGATTACAGTTATATTCATAACGATATAAAGATTTAACATCAGTAGATTATAGAAACATAATGCAGACATGATTCCTACTACATGAGTAAGCCTAACAGCTAACAAAAAGAGGCTCAGATCAAGAGTTATCACTGTGATCATGAAGAGGTGGAAATTTCTGGTTACTCTAAAACAGATATTCAGGCTCATTATTGCCTGATAAAGTAGATTTATGAATATATGAGAAGATTTCCATCATAGCGCGCTGCACTTAGAATATCGTGACTCATTCTCTTACCAGCTTAAAAAAGTTATTTTTTATGTCTACTATCACTAATAGAATTATTTACAGATTGATGAACCAACTGTCTTTTTCTTAACAAAAATAGATATCGGACGAAGCCGGTAAAGCAATCAATAAATCATCCCCCTGAAACGCAAAAACCCCCAGCAGGCGCTGAGGGTTTCTACTTCAATTAAAGCCTGGCAGTTCCCTACTCTCACATGGGGAGACCCCACACTACCATCGGCGCTACGGCGTTTCACTGCTGAGTTCGGCATGGGGTCAGGTGGGACCACCGCGCTATCGCCGCCAGGCAAA
>NZ_PUJV01000029.1:0-44456 GCF_011189495.1 Photorhabdus stackebrandtii | reverse complement strand
TTGCTGCGATATTGTCCAGAACACGTTGTTTGATTACTGGGCATGTTGCCAGCCCCAGAGGATCAACCCATCCGGTGGGATTATGGACGTACGAATAGGGATTCAGGCCCCCATTCAGCCCAATCGGATCGGGCGTGATAAACCGGCCTGTCTCCGGGGCATAATACCTGAACGTATTAAAATGCAGCCCGGTCTCTTTGTCAAAATATTGGCCCGCATAGCGCAGGCCGCTACTTGACTGCGTGTCGCGATGGCGGCAGAGGTTGGTTGTTGATAAAAACATTGGGGGAACCACTCTTGATTTCCCCGCAGGGACTGCGCGACGAGGCCCCCTTAGAGACGCAGGCGTCACGCGCCATGTCGCCTAAATATCCCGCCGCCATGCCCACCACAATGGCGGCACCCATCAGCAAAACGCCTACCCCGAGACAGGATGTAGCTAATCCGGCGACAAAGAGGGCCCCCGACAGCATTCCCCCGGCGGCTGAAATTAATGAACCGATGACGGTGCCCGCAATCAATCCCGCCATAGCACTGGAATGGCCTATCGTGTCTCCGAGCTGTGCAGCTTCTGGCATAGCGTCCCCTCCCTAGAACTGGAAACTTTTCAGGCAGTCATCCAGCCACTGCCGTTGCGCCTCGGTGAACGCCTGCTGGGATGACAGGGTGAAAATCAGCGCTTTTTTCTCATCCAACCGGAATACCGCCTGATATTGATAGACCTGTTGCCCCTTTTTGGGCCGATAACGGGAGAGCAGCGCCGTGCCTTGCCGCAGGCTATCGCCCAGCGTTATGGGCTGTTCTGCCAATAATTGCCAGTCGCGCAGACCGTTTTTCAGCAGACCTTTCTGGCGGGTGAGATAACTGGCGAGATCTTCGCCTTCGACCAGCTGATCACGCGAGATATTTAGCGCGGGTGCATCGGGCGCGATGAGGATATTTACCGTCTGTTCCTGATAGCCTTCCGGTAACAGAATGCTGCCTTCAGTGAACCGACAACGGGGGCGATTGTCCATCTTTCTTTTGTCTTATTTAATCAGTCAGTGATGTTATTAATACATTAAGCATGTTCGTCCGGTTAGGTCAGTGAACCGAATGCTTATGAAGCAACCACTCTGGCATAAGCACCGTTAATCCACCGCCGTCACAGACAACCTGAATTGATAACCCCGATTGAACAGAGGCAGGCGGTATCCTCTTCTCAGCCATCAATAAAGCGACATAATTAATAATATTATCCGCTTAATATTTAGGCAAAAGGTTATAACAAAAAATCGCCTATGTCTTGATTATTAGGTGAATTAATACTCCATGAATTTAATAAGATGTGATTTATGTCACAAAAAAATGCCAATAATCTCGCTGAAAATCCGTTTTAATGAACTAGATCACTACAATTTTATTCAATCAATTTACCTTGCCCGGTTTACAGACCTTGCATTAATCACCAGATAAGTTTAACTCTGCATTTTTTATGATATTGAAAAAAATTAGCTTTGTTTAAGAGATGCACAGATTCAGACTCATTTTTCTGGGTTGGAATAGGAGGTAATCAAATCCAACTTAGCTCTCTTCTTAAATGAGCTCAGATTAATCGCCAGACGGCCTGAGTGGTGGCAAAGGTGGTCTTCTGGGCACTGGCAATATCTTTAATCGCCGGAGCAAGGGAAGCGGTAGGAGTCATAGGTTGTTTAACCAAAGATTGATATCGACGGTTGAGCCGGGCATTGAGCCCGGCGATAGAAAAATTGAGTGCATACTGAATATCAATACCATTTTTGGCGAAAATTATGTAGATACCTTTGCCTTTAGGAAGGGGAAGATGTCAACGCACAGGCCGCCGTTTGGCGGCCTCCTGATTTGAAAGCCAGGATTTTTTTTAATCAAATTAACATTGGCTTTTCTCTTCCAAAATAAACATCCCAAATGGATGAATCTCCAGATAACAATTATCGCCAACATTAGGCTGTAATTGGGTCGCATTAATCTGTAGCAGCAGAGTTTGGTCTTGCCAGTTTACCGTGACTTCATATTGTGGACCCATATAAGCCACATGGCTGATGGTACAACGCTGGCTCGCATTTCCGTGACGGCTTAGGGTAATGGCTTCCGGCCTGACACCGACCGTTACCGATTGACGGTTAGTGGTAAAATTTTCTGGCCGTGGCAGGCGATAGTGGAAAATTTCCACATAATCAGAACCCAGAGTTGCAGGGAAGATGTTGGCATCTCCCATAAAACTCGCCATAAATTCAGATGCAGGCTGGCGATAGAGAGTTTGTGGCGCGCCAATTTGCATGATTTTGCCTTTGTTCATCACTAATACGGTATCAGAAACCGCAAATGCTTCACTCTGATCGTGAGTGACATATAACGAGGTGATATTGAATTGTTGCTGTAATTCGCGGATCTTTTCGCGCATGCTGCGGCGCAGGTTAGCATCAAGGTTACTGAGCGGCTCATCAAAAAGCAGAACTTTTGGCTTAAGGATCAGAGCGCGGGCGAGAGCAACACGTTGCTGTTGACCACCGGAGATTTGATCTACATAACGATCTTCAAAACCAGCCAAGTCTACCAGTTCCAAAGCCTCTTTAACCCGCTCGCATCTCTCTGCTTTAGGCTGCCCCAGCATTTTCAGTCCATAACCAATGTTTTCTCCCAGCGACATGTGCGGAAACAGGGCGTAGGACTGAAATACCATACAGATATCCCGCTGCTGAATAGAACGGTCTGTAACATCTTCACCATCAATGAAAATTTTACCTTCACTGGGTTTTTCCAGCCCGGCAACCAGACGCAATACGGTGGTTTTACCACAGCCGGATGGTCCTAACAGCGTTACCATATGCCCTTGTGGGATAGACAAATCCAGATTATCGATCACGGTGTTGCTACCGAACCGTTTGGTTACATTTTTCAGTTCGACAAAATTTTGTTGTGCCATGTCGTCACTCCGTGATTACTGTGCATTTTTGGCTTTGGAACGGGAAACCCGTGCTTCGCCAATCAGATAGTCAAATAGGAAAATAATGGCCAGCATGACCACAATCAGAATAGAGCCGTAAGCGATAGCGACGCCATATTCACCATCTTCCACCCGGTTCAGGATATAAGCGGTTGCTACGCGGGTTTCTGGTGTGACCAGAAATACAATAGCGCTGACGGTAGTAATGGCGCGAACGAAGCTGTAAATCAGGGCAGACAGGATTGCCGGGCGCAATAATGGCAACAGAATATGGAAGATGGTTCTCATCGATCCGGCGCGCAGGCTTAACGAAGCTTCATCCAGTGATTTATCAATCTGCCCAAGGCCGGCAATTCCTGCGCGGATACCTACCGGTACGTTTCGCATAGTCATAGAGATAATGACGATAGCCGCAGTGCCGGTGAGGTAAAAAGGTGAATCATTGAAGGCCAGAATGTAGGAAACCCCGGCAACGGTACCCGGTACGGCAAAGCACAGCATGGTGGTGAATTCGATCGTTTTCTTACCCCGGAATTCTTGACGTACAACGATATAAGCGATGAGCAGGCCAAGGATAGCGGTGATAGGGGCGGCGATACCGGCGTAGAGCAGGGTATCCAGTAATGAAGGCCATGCGCCATCATGCATCCCCTGACCAAACAGCTTGATAAAGTTGTCCAGTGTCAGTGTGTAATCCACACCCCAGTTTACGGTGAAACTGCCGTAGAAAATGCTGCCGTACAACAGAACATTGAACACAACCCAGATAAACAAAATGGCACAGATACCCCAAACCAGCGAAGTCGGCAGCGGCTGTACATCACCACGATAGGATTTACCGGAAACCGTGACATAGGAGCGCTTACCAATCCACATATACTGAACGCAGAATATCAGCAGAGAGAAAACCAGAAGCGAAGCGCCCAGCGTACTGGCTGCCTGATAATCAAGTTGGGAACCGGTGATATAAAAATAAATCTGGGTCGCCAGTACATCAAAGCTACCACCCAGTACCAGTGGGTTACTGAAATCTGCCAGCGATTGAACAATCACGATCAGGAAAGCGTTTGCCAGTGCAGGTTTCAACAGCGGAATAAAAACATGGAAGAAAGTTTGATAGCGATTGGCGCGCAGAGTATAGGCAGCTTCTTCCAGTGAAGGATGGATAGTTTTGATGGCGCCATCAAGGATCATAAACGCCATTGGCGTAAAGGCCAGTACCTGAGCCAGCCAGATACCGGTAAAGCCATACAGCCAGTTGGTATTGGTGAGGCCAAGCCAGGTTGCCATAAACTCAGTGATATAACCGGAACGGCCCATCATTAGCGTAACACCCAAACCGACAACAAACGGGGGTGTGACGATGGGCAAGATAGAGAATACCCGGCCAATAATGGCAGAGCGGCGTGCGATTCTGGCGGTATAAATTGCCAGAGCCAGCCCGAAGAAGGTACAGCCTACACCCACTGCCAGCGAAAGCAGAATGGAGTTAGTGATAACCTGGATAATATGTGCCTGTCCCAAGATCGAGATAAAGGCAAATGGAGCAAATTGACCGGCATCATCCGTAAACATCGGTATAAAGATGGCTATACTCGGATAAAGGATAAATGCCCCGATCAGGGCAATAACCGCAACCAGTGAGCCGATAACAAAACGATCACCACCCAGCCATTCAAGGCGGGTCAGGGCGAGGGTAATAATTGCGCTCAGTGAGATAAACAGAATAATCGTCGAGTAGCCTAGTCCACGACCAATCATGGCCGCACTGATAATGACAAACAAGGCGCATAATAAGGCGTAACCCGCATCAAAATAGTGCCGGTTACGCTGATTGCGGTTTGCTGGTGTGAGTGGGCGCAGTAACAGCGCCGATGGGAGCAGGAACCACAGTAAGCTGATGTTTAATCCGTTCCAGCCATAGGCGGTGAAAATTTCATTTTGAGTGGAGTCGAAAAGGCCATAGTCCAGGCTCCAGGATGGTAAAAGGGCGAAAGCCAGCCACGTCAGGGCAATCCACCAAAACACCGCATCCCGCTTTTGTCTGGTAGGCAAAGTCAGAGTGTAAGACATAATTTCCCTCTTTTATTATTATCGTGAGGCAGCAACAGTAAGAATCTATCCTTGTGGCGTTATCAGTCCGGGAAAACAAGATAGCCCGATGGATAGTTTCTAAGGGCGGTGTTATCCGCCCTGGATAGACTTTATTTAGCCATCTTCACATCTGTCACCCATTCGGTGATGAGTGCTTTACGCATATCATTGGCGCCAAATTTATCCATGTCGTAATTGATCAGTTTCAGATCGGACAATTTAAGTGCCAGAGGAGACGCTTTTGCCGTGGTGTTGGTCAGGATCTGATAGGCTTTACCTTTCTTCCAGCTCAGTTCTTGTGCTTCTTTGGACAGCGCCCAGTCAATAAACAGTTTAGCGTTGTCCATATTGCGGGCATTTTTGATGATACTCACACCGCCGATTTCATAACCGGTGCTTTCACATGGTGCGATAAGTTTCAATGGTGCGCCGTTTTCCACTTCCAGAGAGTAATCATGCAAGAAACCGATGCCGATGGCGGATTCACCACGGGCGGCGTTACGTGCTGGTGCGACACCGGATTTGGTGTACTGGGAAATGTTGGCGTTCAGCTTTTTCAGGTAATCAAATGCCTGATCTTTGCCCCATAACTGAACAAAAGTTGCCAGTGCGGTGTAAGCGGTGCCTGAACTTTGAGGATCAGCGATCTGGATTTCACCTTTATAAATCGGTTTGGTCAGATCTTTCCAGCAGGTTGGAACAGGGATCTTTTTCTCTTTCAGACGTTCGGTATTGACGCCATAGCCAAGAATTCCGACGTAAACCGCAGAGGTGTAGTTGCCCTTGCGTTTGGCCGGATCACGGAACTGCGGCATGATTTGCGCCAGATTAGGGGATTTATAGGGGGCCAGCAGATCCATCTCACCCGCCTGAGAGTGTGGATCCAGCGTGCCGCCGTACCAGACGTCAGCTTGTGGATTGCGTTTTTCCGCTTCAATTTTTGCCAGAGTACTGCCTGAACCGTTACGGACAAAGGTGGTTTTCACATTATATTTTTCACCGAATGCTCTGGTTTCGGCTTCACACAAGGCGTTAGTCGCACTGCAATAAACGATCAAGCGGCCGGCGGCCTGAGCACTGTGGGTAAATGCAGCAACGACCAGACCTGCTGCGATAAGTGTAGAGAGAGGTTTCAGTTTCATTATTTTGTCCTTTGTATTCAGAACGTCTTATCATTGGAAAGTAGCGATGCTACCCCTGCCATATGTTCCCTTTTACTGACGTCTGCCATTAACAGTGGCATCAACAACAAACCCATCATGGCGGCTGCGATGGTGAGCAGGGCAAACATCCCTGACCAGCCATAGTGTGCAACAACCTGACTTAGCGGCCAGCCTGCCATTGCAGCGCCCAGGTAGGCGTACAACCCCAGATAACCAGTGACCGTTCCGGCGGCTTGTTTATGGCAATATTCTGTTGCCGCCAGCCCAATCAGCATTTGCGGGCCAAATACAAAAAAACCGATACTGAAAAAACAGACGGCCAACAGCGCATAGTGATGAATAGGCATTAGCCACAATGCGGTGACAGAGATAAACAACCCCAGTGCAAACAGTAAAATCATCGGGGCGCGTTGACCGCGGAACAGTAAATCAGATCCCCAGCCGGAAAAAAGTGCGCCTGTTAAACCGCCCAGCTCAAACAGCGAGAGTGTTGCGTTAGCACTGAGCAGATTGGCACCATGTGTTTCTGACAGCCACAGATTTCCCCAGTCATTAATCGCCATTCTAATGAGGTAGACCAGAATGTAGGAAAGTCCTAATAACCAGATAGTTCTGTTAATCAGAATTGAGTCCCGCAGTATCTGCATCATCGGCATCGGGGGCGATAACTGTTCGTGCCGAAGCTCCAATGGATCCTGTCGCCAGTGCCCTACGCTGGGTAAACTTTGCTTTTGCGGTATGTCACATAACTGATGGCAGAGCCAAATACCCAGTAAAATGCCAATAATTCCCGGCATCATCAGCGCTGCTTGCCAGCCGTAAGTCGTCGCCAGAAAAGCTGACAGTATCGGGATAGTGACACCGACAACATTGATGGAGATATTCCAGCATCCCCACCAGAAACCCCGTTCATTGCGGGAGTACCAGTGTGTCAGTAGCCTGGCGCAGGGCGGCCATCCCCAACCCTGAAAGAAACCGTTCAGTGTCCAGATAATCAGTAGTGCAGGAAATGATGAACAAAAAGCGAAAATAATGTTCAGCACGCCCGTCATCACTAATCCGGCACCCATAAACCCGCGATAGCCGGTGCGATCATGGAATACACCGGAGACAAATTTTGAGCCGCCATAAGCCAAATAAAACAGACTGGTTATCCAGCCAATATCCCCTTTATCCAGCCCCAGTTCCAACTGCATGACTGGCATAACAAAGTTGAAGCTTTTTCGTGTTAGATAAAATGCGGCATAGCCAATAATCATGGAAATCAGCAAACGGTTGCGCCAGTAGCGATAACGTTGTGAAACTTGTTCCTGGCTGGTGGTTTGCATATGCGGCTCCTCCATGAAAAGGGAATGTAAATAAACATTAATGAAAATGGATGGGATAAGGTTTTAGGTAACTAGGAGTAATTCTTAGTTATGCTTGATTTTCATCAGAATTTGTGGGCAGGTTAACAATTATGCGAGTGCCGTTATCGTTATTTAGTTGCCAGTCTCCCCCTAACGCCCGGATGCGCTCTTCAATCCCCTGGAGGCCAAATCCGCCTTTCCTTTTATCTTCAGTGATACCGATGCCGTTATCACTGATTCTGAGTTCGATCACATCCCGGCGTTGCCGCAGCGTGATATCGATGCGGGTTGCTTTGGCATGTTTGCTGATATTGTTCAGTAACTCTTGAACCAAGCGATAAAGGGTAAAAACCACCGTTTCATTGGCTGGATTTTGGGGAAGCTGATAATTCAACTGGCAATCAATCCCCTGCTGCTGAAAAGCAAACTCATTGATTAAATGGTAGAGCGCTTTTTCTAAAGACATCTCTTCCAGCACCGGTGGTCGCAATTGGCGCAATAATTGACGGGTGGATTGATGGATTTGTTGGGCAAGATGATTGATTTGCTCTGCGATCATTGCTATTGCCGGGGTGGTGGCAGTGCGTTTTACCAGTGTCGCCTGAATTTGGATAGCAGTAATATTCTGACCAATTTCGTCATGTAACTCGCGGGCAATACTTTTGCAAATATCTTCTTCTGTGTGAACCAGTTTCTGCATCAGAATATGGCGGGCGGTTAACTCCTTCTCCAATAATTCACGGTAGCGTTGCAGGTTTTCAGCGAGTTGTTGTTGACGGCTGATGGCTATTCCCAGCCCTATTCCTAATAGCGCCTGAATGGTCAGGAACATCTCCAATTCGCGTAAGTCGTTAAAAGCGCCACTGAATTGCCGGGCTGACGTTATCATCAGGCTGCCCAGTAAAGCCGCCAAGACGCCACCTTGCCAGCCATAACGATAGGCCATAAATACATTGGGAATAAATACCAAAATCACCAAAAGCCTCTCAATTTCTGGTGACATAAAGATCTGAGCGCTCAACCCCAGTAAACAGAACAAACAGCACCACATCAGCAGTGAAGTACGTAACTGCGGATCCGGATGGTCAGGTTCCAGCATATTTCTCAGATGTTGCTGACGCAGATATTCATAGATCAGATAAACAAAAGGCGATAGTAAAACACCGCCGGTCAAAGAGGTAAGAAACAGATGATTGGCACTGGCAGTCAGAGAAAATCCCAGACAGACAGCCTGTAACACACTATTGGCGGCTACGGCTGCCAGCAAAATAGAGAGCCGTTGCCAATACAAGGTATAGCGCCACCAGATCCGCTGTACCATAAAGGTAGGTATCAGGCTGAGAAATGGCGATAGCAGAATAATATTGTTAGTCATAAGCTGCTCGCTATCGAGCCATAGCAAGATAATAACCTCGGTTGCTAACAGGGTTGGCAGGTAGCGACGTCCCAGTAGAACAAACAGCGCCAGCCGTAACCCTTGTGGCAGCAGCAATGTGGCTTGTTGCCCATTGTTATTCAGGTAGAAGCTGATGGTCCACAGAGCAAGCCAGCTCAACGAATAAAAAATCAGCAGGAATAGTGATAACAGGCCAAATCGTGATCCTCCGTTCATACGTTACCTGTCAGAATCTGATGTTGCAGGGCATAATGAACCAGTTCAATCGTACTCTCGCACTGCAATTTGCCAAGAATATTGGCACGATGAACATGAACAGTTTTATGGCTGAGATTAAGTTGTTCTGCGATAGCTTTAACCGTGATGCCATTGATGAGCAGATCAAATATCTCCCGTTCTCTGGGCGTCAGGGCTTGCAGTGCTTTAACTTCTTGTGGTACCTGACGCAGGGCTTTCAGAGCATCAGCACACAGATAACAACCGCCTTTATGTACGGAACGCACAGCCTGTACCAACTCTTCAGGGCCACATCGTTTGGTGAGATAACCGCAGGCTCCGGCATCCAACGCGCTTTGTACAAATGCGGTGGTGTCATAAATGCTGAGAATAATGGTGCGAAAATCAGGCCGTTTTTGCCGTAACCGGGTGAGCAGGTGCAAACCGCTCTCATCCGGCATAGCGATGTCCATCACCGCCACATCAATCGGGTTTCTGAGTAAATCCAGCCAGGCTTCGCTGGCACTGGCGTATTGCCCGGCAATTTCAAGATCATGTTCAAGCGTTAGTAATTGGGCAAAGCCGGAACGGACGACTACATGGTCGTCAATAAGTGCAACTTTAATCATAGCTTTTGTTAAGAAGTCATTATAAATACAATAAGTTCCATGATGTGCAGGAAAGGCAGGTTGTGCAAATTAATCAACTAAATCTGCAAGAAAGCTAACAGATTTAGCAAATTGTAGGGTGATAATTAAGTAGATAAGTGGAAGGGATTTCGGTGAAAGTGTGAATATGTTCCGGTTTTGGCGTCAGCTTACCTTTTTCAATTTTCACCATTTTCTCTGCACTGACTAACCAGTGCGAGATCTCACCTTTTTAGCATGGGCAGGCTTTAAACTGTTATTAAAAGTCATGTTTTTAACTTATGGTTTTAATCGGTATAAAGTTTTAACCGTTGTTTTTACCCCTTTTAACGCCTGCTTTTTTGTTAAGTTTAATCATCATCGGTATTGTGTTTTACGTTTAATCAATGTTAATCATACTTGCTTTATTATCTTCATAAACCAGCCAGTAAATGGCCTGATATCTAAAAATACCCCTGTCTGTTTTTTCGGATAATTAACGCCTTTTTCAGGGCTTAAATCCTGCTAAACTAACTGTTTTATCCCTTTTTTATTGTATTATTTTTAGGGTTTTCTTCATAAAATAACCGGCGAGAAATCGCTTTAATACCTATCTGTTCAGATAATATTATTTTACATGCGTATTTCTTTTCAACTTCTTATTAATGGTTAATAGTTTTCGATTAAATGCAATTAATAATCCTTTTGAAAAAATTGTATTTATTGAGTTAAATCTACCCTTGATATAAAAGATTTAATTTTTCTGTATTATCATTTTTAAATGATTATGCCAAGTTAGGTAAATAAAAAATAAGTGGAGTATATAATCTCTGATAAATGAATTAAACATGGCAGGGTAAAAAAATGGAATCGCGCCCTGAGCTATAATAGCAGGTTTTAAACTGTTATTAAAAGCCATTTTTTTAATTTATGGTTTTAATCGATATAAAGTTTTAAATAAGCTTTTGAAATAATAGATCACTTGGAAGGGAACTCAGTCCGATTTTTGCGATCTGATCAATCGCTAAAAATCACAAACCCTAAGACGGACTGAGCGATGCCCATCATAGCACCCATCCCCCGAAATGAACGACAGCAGATGAAAAAACTTATCCATAAAACCCGTGATAAGGATTATGCCCGCCGATTAATGGCATTATTAATGCTACATGAAGGTCATACGGTGACTCATGTCGCCAAAACCCTGCATGCTGCACGTTCTTCGGTTAATCGCTGGATTCACTGGTTTACCTTGTATGGCCTGGAAGGCTGAAAAGTTTACCCGCCGGCAGGCCCATTGTCTGGAATTTAGCCCCGCTCTATCCGCTCTTGTCTTTCTTATTGCAGCACTCGCCTCAAGATTTTAGCTATCTTCGCTCACGCTGGAGCCTGGAGCTCATCACTCAGACTATCAATCAATTGCTCAAGTTATCTCTCACACAAAGTACGTTATATCGCTACTGCCAACAGGTCGGTATTGTCTGGCGCAGGGCCGCCCCCACCCTAAAACGACCTGATCCTGAATATCATGAAAAAATAGCAAAAATCACAGAAGCCCTGACCCATATCTCAGCACAACATCCGGTGTTTTATGAAGATGAGGTCGATATTAATTTGAATCCGAAAATCGGGGCGGACTGGTGTTTTAAAGGGCAGCAAAAACGCGTTGTCACGCCAGGAAAAAATGAAAAACATTATCTTGCCGGCTGCCTCAATGCCGAAACAGGGAAAGTGACTTATGTTAAAGGGACAAAGAAGGACTCTAATTTATTTATCAAGATGTTAGATGAGCTTAATACCCACTATCCTGATGCGAAAACGATCACATTAATCTTAGATAATTACTGCATCCATAGCAGTCAGAAAGTCAAACATTGGTTGGCACAGCATCCGAAATTTAACCTCGTATTTTTACCGAGTTATTCCCCCTGGTTGAATAAAATAGAACGGCTCTGGCAATCGTTGCATGAGACAGTCACCCGGAACCACAGCGGCCAATCTATGTGGCGATTGCTAAGTTATGTTGATGCTTTCTTGGCGTCGATTTCAGCACAGCAAAAACCAGGAATGAATAAAATCGGTGTAGCATCATTATGAATTCTTATTTAACCATTGATTTACCCCTTTTAACACCTGCTTTTGTTAAGTTTAATCATCATCGGATATCCTGTTTTACCTTTAACCTGTGTTTTATCAGATCATAAATAAAGCCTTTTTTCTATCTAAAATAACCGGTTGGTGCTAAAGATCCTGTTTATGAAGGTTTTCTAAAATCTATTCTAATTATGTTGGATTACAATGATGTGACTGCTCCCCGCCGTAAACGGTGAGGCTTCCCACTTCCTAGGCCGCAGCCGTCTGTGCGACGGATTTACGCAGGCCTCCATGGGCAGAAACGACGAGTCCCGCCGCCTGTAATTCAAATATGCCTTGCTGTTTAATATTCAGCGCAGCGTTGAGATCCCGATCGTGCTCTGTGTGGCATGCCGGACATTGCCAGAGCCGTTTGTGGCGCGGCATTTCCGGCATCTTATGACCGCAACAATGGCAGGTTTTCGAGCTGGCAAACCATTGATCCAGCTTCACCAGATGAACACCTGTTTCTGCCGCCTTGTATTCCAGTTTGGTGATGAATCCAGCCCAACCCGCGTCCCCAATGGAACGTGCCAGCCTGTGATTTTTCATCATGTTCGCCGCTTTCAGCGTCTCGACAATTACCGCTTGGTTTTCGGTAGCCCCGTTGATTTTCAAAAACACCCCCCTACCTAAACTCGGTTCGATACCTCCGCTTGCCATTCCATTGTTACAACGAGCGTATAAAAAACTGCAACCTAAATAACATGTATGAGAGCTGGTGACACACTCATCAAACAACCTGAAGTCAAGACTACGTAATTCAATCAAATGGAATTTGAAGCGATAACAGTTATAGAGAGACAGCAGAAAAGAGGCGACCACTCTCGATTGACCACTATCACCCTGAACGGCCTCAGGCAGTCTTTTCAGTGGCCCTCATTTCTTGATGCTCTAAGCTGTATGAACCGTACTTTCACGGTGCAACCCAACTGCTGATAAGTCGCTATTTCGACGTCGATATAAAAAACTTCGCCCCGGAGATAAATCGTGGCTTGCCAGTGATTGTTAACATGCTCTCACTTCCTATTTGCGTGCGAAACCCTTCCGTTTGCAAGGGATAATGAGCGGAGAACATCATAGTGAAAGCATATCAGCAAACAGTATCGGAGTGGTTGCGCCTTGTTGGTGAACGCCAAGGCGTGGCTTTGAGCCTCGGCAGCGATGGTCACTGTACAGTACCTTTCGGTCAAGGTGGAGAGTGTATCATTGAAGTGCCGGATAACGACGATGTTCAGGCATTTTATATCTATATTCCGTTGTTGCGATTGCCAGCAGATGAACCAAGCCAGTTGATGCTGACCCGGGCTGCCCTTGAGCTGAATATGTTCGGTCTCACCACGGGTGGCAGTCAGATCAGCCTGGACAGTCGTACCAATTATCTGGTGTTGAGCTTCTCTGCGTTGATCGAGATGTTCGACGAGACGGCATTTATGCAGACTCTGGGTGAGTTTCTCGATCTTGGGATCAACTTGCAGGCCCAGTTTCAGGTGATCAACTCTCAGCAGAACGAAACATCTTTACTGCATCCATTGCCAGGTTCAGCCATCGTATGCTGAGTGGTTGTCATCTTAATAACAAAGGAGAATAAGATGTCGATTCAAGGTCTTGGGCACACTCCCAGCGCTACTGCATTGTTGCCCCTCTCAAACGGGGAAGTACAGACACCGTCTCGCAGTAACAATGTTCATCATCATCTTGCCTCCCATTACACCAGTACTGCTCTTGGTACTCAGGTGTCACCGGGCAAGGTGCTGACCACCACACTGAAATATCTGACCCTGAGTGCCCCAGCTCGCAAGATTGGCACTGCTATACAGGGAGGACATGACTCCCATGCACAGAGCGCCAAAGGTAAGGCGCGTTACTGGACCGGGGCTATTATCAAAGGATTAGCCAATATTACTGGCGGTGCCAGTAGCGTAACGAGTGGTGCAATTTCGGTCGGTGTTGCAGGCGTTAAAAACCTGGCGGAATCCACGGGGCGTTTGCTGGCATCCTCTGCTCTGGGGCTGGCTGGCGCGGGCATGAAGGGAATTTCGCATCTACCGCTTGGTGCGTCTGATCGTCTGCAAGCTGGAACCCATGCCGAGCAATTGCTGAGTACTGCTAAGGTGCTTGTCAAACCAACGTTTGTGGCTAAAGCAGAGCAAGAACCGTTGAATGCTGTGGGAGCCCGGGCAGTGATGGATGCGGCCCAATTGGCGAGAGTCAGCTGCTCCAGTAGTTATCGGGATATGCCGGCTGGTTACAGTCATGCCACCTTGGCGGATATCCCATCCTCAATATTGGCTCGCCGGGAGAATGGCAGTGGCGGGACTGGTAGTGAGTTAACCCTGCATGTTCGTCCTGGCAAGGGGGAGAATGATCCTTTAATCCTCGAGGGGGATGCCTGGTCTGCGCTCAAGGTTGCTGTCTATAAGCGTGACGATACCATGGTGCTTTCCTTTGTGGGTACCCAACCAACCAAGCGTCCTGGTACTGTGAAGAGTGATGTTGGCGCTGCTTTAGGGATCAAGGACAGCGCGTTTCAGGATGCTGATCGCTTGGTCAAGGCCTTTACCAAACAATATGGCGGCAAGGTTGAGGTTCTGGGCCACTCTTTAGGTGGTGGGTTGGCGCAATATGCGGGCATCAAACATGGGATCAAGGTCACCGCATTCAACAGTATGGGATTACATGTAGGATTGCGGGATCGGCTGGCTGACAAGTTGGATAGCGCCAACGTCACCCACATCAATACCAGTAGCGATCCGCTGAGTCAGAAGGCCGAACATGGTATTTGGGGCTTGGATGCCTCTTCTCAGGTAGGCAAGCGTTATGTGATTGAGCACTCAGGTGGTCACCGTATGGAGGCGGTGACCGCTGGTCTGGAAGCCTTACTTGCTTAATGACTCGATATGTCATGGACAACGCCTCCTGTGGGAGGCGTTGTCGCAGATAGCGGGCAAATCTTGTTTAAAATAACGGGGTTTATTTTTTCCATAATGAAAAAATCAGCCCGCAAAACGCACATGTGTCCACAGGCCGTAACACATTACATAAGATTTAGCGCCCTGAAATTCCGTTTCCTGGGCGGGTGATTTTATTTGTTCAGCATTTTTATATTAATAATCCTTTTAATCCTTGTTGTGTCTGTTGACGCGTCATCTGTTAGTTTCAGCGTTGAAAAGTGGGAATCAAATTCTTTATCACCGCGATTCAAGACCTTCTCCACTAACATTTTTGACTCAGGGGGGAATAGCATCTCTGCTTCTCCTTTAAAATGAGCAACATCCCCTAAAATACGACCTTTATGGCCTGATTCAAGATTGATGACCAGAATCGTATCATTGACCCAGGCTTTATCTGGTGAGGTACTCAGAAACCCTTTTTCCGTAATAATGCTTCCCACTGTAGTATATTGATCCAGTAAATTCTTAAGTTCTGATTTATCGAATTTTAACCCTCGATAAACTTTTTTATGATCCGTTATAGCAAGCTCATTTAATCCCTCAGCGACGTCCTGAATATATGCACGCATTCCCGAATCAAATTCTTTAGGCGTTGGTTCATCACTGTGTAAGTAATCTCTCGATAATAATGTATTAATAGCTTGATTCTTTACGTACTCTCCTCCGCGCAGGTAGGTATTTATAAGATTATATCCCTGTGCGGAATAATATCTGAGTGCCTGGATCTGCTTAGAGTCCGTTTTGACTACCCATTCCTTTACTTTTTGCGTTTTATCTGCTCTTGGCGGTGGTGGGGGCGGTGGCATGTTATTAGCAGGCATTCGTCCATCACTGTCTCTGATGTGCTGCTGGTCGCCTTGATTGTGCTTCATCAGTTCGGCTGTCGCGGAGGAGGAGGCCAAGGTGGTGGTGTAGCCAGCTTGGGTTTTGGTGACCTGAGCGGCGATAGATTGCGGTAAGGCTGGCATGGCCTGTTTTAATATCGCCTGGGGAGCGGTCGCTATCACTTTTGGCTGGAGAGTGCGCACCACGGCGTCCTGTTCTGCCAGAGCCTGTTTAAGCTCGGCAAGGCGGGTACTACGGGCCATCACCTCTTTGGGGTGGTGGTTCTCCCAGTGCTGAATGGCATCCTTCACCCGCTGGGCCTGCATGCTGCTGGGAGCATTCTGCAATTGGCGCAGCTCGGCGCTCAAATGTTTGAGATCCGAACTCTGAAAATGCAGAGGGCCACGTCGAACAGACTGTTCGAACAGACGATTGCCCTGTTCGAGTAGAGGAGACGTTGTGGCATGCTGAGGAACTTGTATTTGGCTAAGCGGCATATGGCCGCTAATGGGCGAGATTGGCATTATTTTTCCAAGATAGGTTGAGTTAATTAGGGGTATTTTAGTATTTTTCCTGCCCTGCTTATGTAAAGAATGGACCAGACTTTTGTCTACTTTAGGTTTTAGGTGCAGACAGGATGAATCGCTGCGGGAAGATGTTCTGACCTATTCTTGGCGGGGTCAGAGTACCCAAATCTGAAAGAGCTGCGGATACAGCATGGAGGTGATCCAGTCAGCGCTTTTTTTGCATTCGATCCTGTCTGTCGTGGGATGCTGCGTTATCGTCCTTGATAACGCAGTTGCGCGTTATTTCAGCGTATTGAGGATTTGCCAGGCTGCTTTGATGCGCGCCTCGTTGGGGTAGTTTTTATTGGCTAGCAGCACAATACCCATGTGCTCTTGCGGCACAAACGCGACATACGCGCCGAAGCCATTGGTGGAGCCGGTTTTATTGATAAAAAGCGCATCCGTTGGCGGCTCCGGTTGCGACAGTTCCGTGGTTTTGTTGGCCTGATAAGCGATCTGCGCCGAGTTGCCGCTCAGTACCTGCTCAAGGGTAACGGGCCAGTGATAAAGCTCCCAGCCCAGCCCTTGCGTCATTTCCCCCACCCGGTAATAGCCGGTATGGGTTGCCCGAATAGCTTGTGCCAGTTTGCTATCACTTATGCGGGAGGGATCGATATTCGCATCAACGAAGCTGATCATATCCTGCGCACTGGCTTTCAGGCCATAGGCTTCCTCATCCAGTACGCCAGGGGTTATGCGAATCGGTTTATTCTCTTTTGAATAACCCCAGGCATAATTCTTCATCTCCTGCGCGGGCACGTTAAACCAGGTATGATGCAGACCAAGCGGTGAAAGAACCTGGTTTGCTACCAGTATTGAGTAAGGTTTTCCAAGGCGTTGGGCAGCGATATAGCCCGCCAGGCCAATGCTGGGATTGGAGTACTGGCGGTAGGTTCCGGGCGTATACTTCGGCTGCCAGTGCTGATACCAGTTCACCATTTTGCTATTGCTGTCGATCTCATCAGGGAATTGTAACGGCAGGCCGCCTGCGGTGTAGGTGGCAATATTCAGCAGGCTTATGTTGTCAAAGTCGCTGCCTGCAAGCGGTTGAAAATGCTGGCTGGCCTTATCGGAGAGGGAAATGGCTCCCGTCACTTGCGCCCAAGAAATCAGGCTGGCGGCAAAGGTTTTGCTGACCGAGCCTAATTCAAAGATTGTCTCTTTGGTGACCGGCGTGTTGTTCTCTTTTGACGCGTCACCGTATTGATAGAAGAAATGCTGACCGCGGAAAGTTACCGCAATAGACATTCCTGGAATGTCATATTCCTGCATCAGGGAGTGTATGGTTTTATCAACAGTATTTGTCAAGCGGGTCTGATCGGGGGTATTCGAGGCTTGAGCGCCGAGAGAAGCAGCGAGCAGCAGCCCGCCAGTCAGCACCGAAAATCGTTTTGTCATGTGGTGTGTCCTTAATTACAGTGAGAGCGTTCAGTTCTAGATTTTATCAGCTTTTCACACCCAATCACGAAATTTGTGATCTCTATCACCTGATAAAATAAAACTTTGCGGTTGCTGATTGAAAACCAAAGGCTTTCGTTTCTTTATATCAATTTCTACTAAAAAAGCGGATGAAAGCTTATTTTGGGGTAAATAGTAAGTAATAATAGAACCTAATATCTTCTTTCGTTTTATTTCTAAACGAAACCTTTTTCACCTTGTTTTGTCTACATAATAGACTGCAACACCGATCACAATTTCATTTCATAGCTTTTGTTGTAATTTAATCGAAAGAGAGAGAAAGCAATTCATCACAGGCGACGTGAGCTTGTCGCTGGAAATCTGAGGAGCATAACGGAATGGCAATGGACACTGTAAAAAGACGTGAACAGATTATCGACCTGCTGTGCCATGAGGGCAGTGTACGTGTTGAGCATTTGAGTTCCCGTTTTGGGGTTTCCAGCGTCACTATCCGAAATGACCTGCGTTATCTGGAGCAAAAAGGTTGTGCGTTGCGTTCTTATGGCGGCGCCATGTTGAATCAGCAATTCGCCTTTGATCGCCCCCTGCAAGACAAAGGCCGGATGAATCGTGATGTGAAATCACGTATTGCGGCCACGGCGGCACAGTTTGTTAAGGATGGTGATGCCTTGATCCTTGACTCCGGCTCCACGACTACCCAAATCGTGCCATATCTTAAAGAGCGGCGTGATTTGGTAGTCATGACTAACGCGTTGAATATCGCCTATGAACTGGCGGGATTTGATCGGATGGAGGTGATGGTGCTTGGCGGGAGTGTGCGTCAGAACTCCTACTCGCTTTATGGTCCGGCGGCGGAACAGCAATTGCGTCAGTATCGCTTTAATACTCTGTTTCTTGGTGTCGATGGATTTGATCTGGAAGCAGGGATTACCACGCCCCACCCCGGCGAAGCTCACCTTAATCGCGTGATGTGTGAGGTGGCGCATGAAATTATCGCTGTGGCGGATGCCAGTAAATTTGGGCGCAGAAGCTTTTGTATGATCCGTCAGGCTGGACAGATTCATCGGCTGATTACTGACAGCCGGATCCCCGATAACTACAGGCGAGCATTAACTGAATTCGGCGTAGATGTGATTATTGCCGACGAATAACTCTTACAGAGATTAGAACTTGTCTAAGAGTTTATAACCGGGTTTTTGCCCGCATGGGAGACACCATGCAGTCACTATTACAACTTATTCGTCGCCATAAATCAGGTGAAGCGGTGGGGATCTATTCGGTCTGTTCCGCCCACCCTTGGATATTGGAAAGTGCTTTGCGCGTCGCTAAAGAGCGTAAGACACCGATACTGATTGAAGCAACGTCTAATCAGGTTAATCAGTTTGGGGGTTATACCGGTATGCAGCCCGCTCAGTTCCGTGATGCCGTTTGGCGACAAGCTGATCTTATCGGTTTACCGCGTGATCGTGTTTGGCTGGGCGGTGATCATCTTGGACCGAACGCTTGGCAGGACCGCACCGCAGCAGAAGCGATGAAACTGGCTGAAACGTTGATACACGATTATGTGGCCGCAGGATTTCGTAAGATCCACCTCGATTGCTCTATGTCTTGCGCCGATGATCCAATACCGCTTGGTGATCATGAGATTGCGGTACGCGCGGCTCGTTTGTGCCAGGTGGCAGAACGTTGCTGGCAGCAGGTGGGGGGAGAATCACCGGTTTATGTGATCGGCACCGAAGTGCCGGTACCGGGAGGCGCTAAAGAAGCGTTGGAAGGAATGCAGGTCACGACACCTCAGGCAGCGGCCACAACGTTGAATGTACATCAACAAGCCTGGCGATTGGCCGGGCTGGAGCAGGTCTGGCCGCGGGTGATTGCGCTGGTGGTGCAGCCGGGTGTGGAGTTCGATCACCATAATGTCGAACATTATCAATCGGGACGTGCAGCGGCACTGAGTCAATATATCGAATCTCAGCCTTACTTAGTCTATGAAGCGCATTCTACCGATTATCAAACTGCACAGGCTTACCGTGAATTGGTTCGTGATCATTTCGCTATTCTCAAAGTCGGTCCCGCTTTGACTTTTGCTCTGCGTGAGGCGCTTTTCGCGCTCGATAAAATTGATGGTGAATGGAATGGGGAACAGACAGCGGCGAATCTGTGCGCCATATTGGAACAGGTTATGCTTGAACAGCCGGAATACTGGAACCGATATTACCACGGTACACCGCATCAGCAGTTTATTGATCGTCAATACAGTTTGAGCGATCGCGTGCGTTACTACTGGCCGCACCCGCAGGTACAACAGGCCGTGAATACTTTGATAGATAATCTGCGCCGTCATCCGGTTTCCCTTTCACTGCTGAGTCAGTACCTGCCAGAACAGGCGCAGGCAGTTAACGCGGGAAGGTTGGAAAATGACCCGCATGCCTGGGTGTTGGACAAGATTCGTTCTGTGCTTTTGAGCTATGCCCAAGCTTGTGAGTCTGAGGCACAAGGAGCTCTCGTATGAATGAGCTGTTTTTCTATAGCGAAGCCTGGCTGCGTGAGCATCACGCGTTGCATACTGCCAGAGAGATTCACCAACAGCCTGCGCTTTGGCGTCAGTTATATCAAAACCTGCAACGTGAGGAAGCGTTGTGGCGACCTTTTTTGCTGCCTTTGTTGTCTGATCCGCAGTTACAGATAGTGCTGTGTGGCGCAGGTTCATCCGCGTTTGTCGGGCGCGCGCTGGCTCCCTGGTTGCGTGAACAGTGCGGGCTGAATGTGGTTGCGTACAGCACCACGGACATTGTGCCTTCTCCTTTGCAATACCTCGATCCAACACGTTCAACGTTGCTGATTTCTTATGGGCGATCCGGCAATAGTCCGGAGAGCGTGGCAGCGGTAAAACTGGCCGATCAGATACTGCCACGCTGTTATCACCTGATGTTGACCTGCAATCCCGATGGTGCACTGGCACGTTATGCCGAAGGACGCGCTCATGTCTGTTCATTGAATATGCCGCAGGGTTCTCATGACCAGAGTTTTGCCATGACATCCAGTTTCAGTTGTATGACGCTGGCGACAGCGTTGCTGTTGGGGCCGTTAACGCTGGAACAGAGTGGTGTGCCACTAATGGCGATGGCTGCGCTGTGTGAGCGTGAGTGGAGACAATGGCAGGTACAGACTAAGCGGCTGGCACGCAGCGGTTTTAAGCGCATGATGTGTCTGGGCTCCAGTTGTTTTACCGGTATAGCCGAAGAAGGGGCGCTCAAGATGCTGGAGCTGACCGCCGGGTATATCGCCACCCGTTACGATTCGTCGATGGGGGTGCGTCATGGGCCGAAGTTTATGATCGAACGCGATACGCTGGTGGTCATGATGCTTTCTGCTGATAAGTATCGTCGTCGTTATGATCTCGATTTGTGGCATGAACTGAATCATGACGGACTGGCGCGTCAGGTTGTTGCTCTGAGTGGCACGCCGGGGGAAGGATTAACGGCGATTAACAGTGAACAAGATGATATCTGGCTGCTTTTTCCCTATCTGATGTTTTTGCAGATGTTAGCGTTTGAAACCTCGCTGGCGTTGGGTATCACGCCGGACAATCCATGTCCAACAGGGGAGGTCAACCGTGTAGTGAAGGGGGTGGAAATTTATCCTTATCTCTCATCTTATTCACAAAGAACAGCATGTAAGCAGGAGTGATTATGTCGATACCGAATATTTTAATGACCCGAATTGATAACCGGTTGGTGCATGGTCAGGTAGGTGTGACCTGGACCAATTCACTGGGGGCCAATTTGGTATTGGTGGCTAACGATCAAGTTGCCGGTGATTTGATGCAGCAAAACCTGATGGATATGGTGGTTTCCGATGGGATTCAGACCCGCTATTTCACTCTGCAAAAAACCATTGATGTGATCCATAAAGCGGCTGAACGCCAGAAAATTTTTATCGTCTGTAAAACACCGCAAGATGTACTGACGCTGGTTAAGGGGGGAGTGCCGATCCGATTTGTTAACGTGGGCAATATGCATTTTGCTGAAGGGAAGCGCCAGATCCATAAGACTGTTTCGGTTGATGATAGTGACGTAGTGGTGTTTCGTGAACTAGAGCAACTGGGTGTTACCTGCGAGATACGGCGGGTACCGGATGAAGCGGGAGAGCTTATCGATAAACTGTTGTTCTAAAGAGGTGAGTTATGCTGATTGATGCGATATTGATTGGATTACTGGCCGGGTTGGCGGGAGTGGATCTGTTTGATGGATTGACCCATTTTCACCGCCCAGTGGTGATTGGCCCGCTGGTCGGGTTGATTTTAGGGGATGTACAGACGGGTTTGCTGGTAGGGGGGACGCTGGAGCTGGTCTGGATGGGAATGGTGCCACTGGCTGGTGCTCAACCGCCAAATGTGGTGATTGGTGGGGTAATTGGTACCGCATTTGCTATTTTGACTCAGGCCGATCCTAAAGTGGCGATTGGTATAGCGGTACCATTTTCCATTGCGGTACAAGGCTGTATTACGCTGTTGTTTACCCTGTTCTCACCCATGATGCATAAATGCGATCAGATGGTGAAAGCGTTGAATTGGCGCGGTGTGGAACGTGTGAACTATCTGGGTATCACCATTTTGTTTTGCTTCTACTTTATTGTGGCGTTTTTGCCAGTCTATTTTGGTGCCGACGCTGCCAGCGTCATGGTGCAGAAAGCGCCGCAGTGGTTGTTGGACGGGTTGGCCGTTGCTGGCGGAATGATGCCTGCCATCGGTTTTTCCATGCTGATGAAAATCATGATGAAAAAGACCTATATAGCCTATTTCATTCTGGGCTTTATTTCGGTCACGTTCCTTAATATGCCAATTATTGCCGTAGCACTCGGCGCATTGGCGATCGCATTAATCGATTTCTTTAACCGTTCCCGTATAGAAGATGCAGCTGAACGCGGCGCACCTACCACCCAATCTCAGGAGATGGAAGATGGCATTTAACGATACCGATGCTGCTATGGCGGCTAAAGCTGAGAAAAGGATGGCGCAGGCACTGGCAACCAGTCAGGTTGAGCAGGATGATTATCAGGACAGTACACCGGGTGAAGAGCTGACTAACCGCGATCTGAATCGTATGGCGTGGCGCTCCCTGTTGTTACAGGCATCATTTAACTATGAGCGTATGCAGGCGGGAGGCTGGTTGTACACCTTGATCCCTGGGCTGTGTAAGATCCATAAGGATCCGCAAGATCTGGCGAATTCTATGAAGATGCACATGGAATTTATCAATGTGCATCCGTTTGATGTCACCTTCCTGTCCGGGTTGGTGCTGGCGATGGAACGGAATAAAGAGAAAATTTCTACTATCCGTGCCGTGAAAGTCGCGCTAATGGGGCCGCTGGGCGGGATTGGTGATGCGTTGTTCTGGCTGACGCTGTTACCCATCTGTGCTGGGATTGGGGCATCTCTGGCGCTACAGGGCAGTCTGTTTGGCCCCCTCGTATTTCTGTTACTGTTCAATATCGTACATTTTGGCTTGCGCTTTGGTCTGGCGCATTATGGTTATCGTACCGGAACCAGTGCGCTGGTATTGCTAAAAAAACATACCAAAAAGATCTCCCATGCGGCATCAATCGTGGGAATGACGGTGATCGGGGCATTGGTGGCTTCCTATGTTCATCTCTCGACTCCGGTGGTGGTCAACGCCGGTAAGGCTAGTGTGGCGTTGCAAAAGGATGTGCTGGATAAACTGATGCCTAATTTATTGCCGTTATGTTTCACCCTGCTGGTGTTTTGGCTGATGAAAAAAGGATTTTCGCCGGTCAAGTTGATTGGTTTGACGGTGGTGATCGGCATTGTGGGTAAATTTGTTGGTTTTCTTTAACAAGCGCACTGAGGAGATGGCATGTTAGGTATTGTAATCACCGGTCATGGGTATTTTGCCAGTGGTTTGTTGCAGGCGGTGGAGCAGGTCGTAGGGCAACAGCCCCAGTGTTGTGCTGTCGATTTTCCAGAAGGGATCAGCAATGAAAAATTATTGGTGTTGCTGGAGGCGGCTTGCTCCGCCTGTGATAGTGGCGATGGTGTGATTATCCTCAGTGATTTGCTGGGCGGATCACCGTTTCGGCAGGCGGCACAACTGGCGATAGTCAATCCACGTTATGAAGTTATCACCGGGACTAATATGCAGTTGGTGGTAGAAATGATGCTGGACCGTGAAGGTATGGCGCTGGAAACCTTTCGTGATATGGCGCTGGAATGTGGGCGGCGGGGATTGACCAGCCTGTGGCATGAACAACAGAAACGGCGATATGACAGCCTGAATCTGGATGGCATTTAAGGAGCTTGTATGTACCTGATTTCCAGTCGTCAAATGCTGAAAAAGGCTCTGCGTGAAGGTTATGCGGTTCCTGCTTTCAACGTCCATAATCTGGAAACTATCCAGGTGGTAGCGGAAACCGCTGCCCGCCTGGCATCACCGGTTATTCTGGCGGGTACGCCGGGCACTTTCAGTTATGCGGGGACTGACTACCTGGTGTCAATCTGTCAGGATGCCGCTCGCCGCCACAATTTGCCACTGGCATTGCATCTCGATCATCATGAGGAATTGGAGGATATCAGCCATAAAGTGACCGCAGGTGTACGTTCAGTAATGATTGATGGCTCGCATTTACCCTTTGAGGAGAATATTCGTAAGGTGGCTGAGGTGGTACGATTTTGCCATCGTTACGATGTTAGCGTTGAGGCGGAATTGGGGCGGCTAGGCGGGCAGGAAGATGATTTGCAGGTCTCCAATGCCGATAGTTTTTTTACCGATCCGCTGGCAGCAAAAGCCTTTGTTGCCCGTACCGGTATTGATTCTCTGGCGGTAGCGATTGGCTCTGCGCATGGTTTATATCATGGTGAACCGCATCTGGATTTTGATCGGTTAGCTGCAATCTGTGAACAGGTGAATATTCCGTTGGTGCTGCATGGCGCATCGGGTATTCCTGAAGTGATGATACAGCAGGCGATTGGTCTTGGCGTATGTAAAGTCAATGTGGCGACCGATCTGAAAATTGCTTTTGCTGATGCGGTAAAGCGCTATTTCATCCAGCATCCAGATGCGAATGATCCACGTAAATATATCGCGCCGGGAAAACAGGCTATGCAGGCAGTAGTAGAAGAAAAGATCCGGATTTGTGGCAGTACAGGCAAGCTGTATTCGTGAAGATTCTGTTTTTTCATTCTGACTATAAGGAAACTGCTGTGAAAATAAGAACGTTAAATAAAATTACGTTGAGTTTATTAGCCAGTTCCGTGTTTTATGGCGCTCCAGTCTGGGCAGATAGCTGGCGATTGGAGGGTGACAATTATCATGTAGCGGTTAGCGATGAACACGGTAAAGTGACGCAACTAAAATTTGAAAATCCGAAAAACCACGATCAAATCATTACTGACAGTCTGTTTGAAATCACGTTGAAATCAGGAGAGAAGCTCACGGCTAAAGATTTTCAGATTACTGATATCAGCAAAAAGCACAATCGTATTGTTGTTTCCTTGAAACATGGCGACATTCAGGTAAGCAATATAATTACTGTGGAAGGTAAAGATAAGTACGGCTCGTTTGAAATCACTATTACACCGCAGGAAAACGCGTTGGAACTCAGCTCCGTCTCGTTGATACCATTTCACACTAAAACCGCTTTTGTTCACGGCTCTATCGTCAGTTCACCGATTATCAGCGATAGATTCTTTATTGTTCCCGGTAATCCATTGATTAACACTGAGGCTTATAAAGGGGACACTTCGCAAAAAATTGCACTCTCTATCCCGTTAGAGCCGGGGAAAACGTTAAGTTATAAGACGTATATTGGTGTTTATCAAGAAGGGCAATTGCGGCGCAACGTCAATGAATTTTTAAACAACGCTCGTCCGCGTAAATACAGCCCTTACCTGCATTACAACTCTTGGTACGATATTGGTTTCTTCACTCCTTATACCGAACAAGAGGCGTTGACCCGTATCAATCAGTTTGGGCAGGAGTTGGTGACTAAGCGCGATGTGAAGTTGAGTGGTTATCTGTTTGATGATGGTTGGGATAACCTCAAAGGAGATTGGGGTTTTAGTGAGGCATTTCCCCATGAATTCAAAAATCTTAAACAGGCGGCAGATCAATATCGTGCTCGTTTAGGTATTTGGCTTTCTCCTTGGGGCGGTTATGGTAAACCCGGTGAGCAACGTGTTTCTCATGCGGAGGAGTTTGGTTATGAAGTGATAGATGGCCGATTTGCGCTTTCAGGCCCTAATTACTACGCCAATTTCCATAACCGGGTGCTCAACCTGATTCAACAACAAAATGTATCCATGTTTAAGCTAGATGGCACCGGCAATGCTGACCGTGTGATTAAAGGGAGTGCATTCACCAGTGATTTTGATGCCGCTATCCATCTTATTGAAGATATGCGCGGTACAGGAAATGATCTGTTTATCAACTTGACCACGGGCACCAAAGCCACGCCTTCCTGGCTATTTTTCGCCGATTCTATTTGGCGTGGTGGCTATGATGTGGAGTTTTACGGTAAAGGTTCCAAAGTGCAGCAGTGGCTTACCTACCGTGATGCGGAAACTTATCGTAATGTCGTAAGAAAGGGGCCGCTGTTCCCACTGAATTCGTTGATGCTGCATGGCATTGTTTATGCTAAACAGGCTAAGCATCTGGATAAACAGTCACCTAAAGATTTTGCCGATCAGGTTTGGAGCTATTTTGGCAGTGGCACTCAGTTACAGGAGATGTATGTTACGCCTGAACTGTTGACCACAGAGGATTGGGATACGTTAGCAAACGCGGCGAAATGGTCGGAGAAAAACCAAGATGTGCTGTTTGATACCCATTGGATTGGTAAAGATCCCACCGATCTAGCGGTGTATGGTTGGGGAGCCTGGAGTCCGAAAAAGTCGATTATTACTTTGCGTAATCCTGCTGATGAGGTGAAACAATATTATCTGGATCTGCAAAGCGATCTTGAATTACCTGATAATCAGCCTTCGGTATATGACGTTAAGATAGACTATGGCGAGAACAACTCGGTGCCGAAGTTTATCAATAAAACAGCGCTGATTACCCTTCAGCCGTTGGAAACGTTAACGTTTTCTCTGACGCCATCTAAATAATCACCGTGTTATTGAACTGCCCTGAATAATGATTTTATTCGGGGCAGTGATTATTTTGTGAAATTATTGTGATGGTGTCTTATTAACCTCAGCTTGGTTTAAAAAAAGTGATATTACAATCCCGTAAATCCAAGCTCGGTTTTTTAGGTTGGAATGTATAAGCAATTAAGCCAGCGACGATTTCCAATAAAAAACCGAGCTGACTGCGGTGTCTTGAATGCGCTATCTGAGAAATATTTTTGAGCTGATCCACGACCGTTTATATCAAAAATCGCCTTCTTAACATCAGCTTATCCCAGAGAGATAACGCTTTTGCCTTCATGTTATTACGGACATGAGTGATTAACGTTATTCCTTCCGCTTCCAGTTCATCGCACAGGGCCTGTGACAAATACCCTTTATCGCCACAAACACCCTGTTAACCCTTGTACCCGCGCTTTGACGGGATGACGATCATCTTTATTTCCTGAGGTCAACTTAACCGCCAAAAGTTCACTACAATCATTGATAATCAGATGAAGTTTAAAGCCATAAAACCGCCTGTACTCGTTTTTCCTCGCTGTGCGACGCCCTTAAATACGCGATGACGGGGAATACGGAGGTTGTGACAAACGGCAATTTTGGTTGAATCAATAAAAGCGATCCCCTGGGTTTCAGCCTTGCGTGACGAAAGAAAAGCACAGAGGGGAATGAGCGCCCTTTGCTTCAAGGTTAACATCTGGGTATAGCTGACCAATTTGGGAAAATCGGCCTTAAGATAGTGTTTAACATGCTGAATATAAAACGTTTTAAAATCACGATAATGGCTCATGTGGAATAAAATGAGGAGCGTCATGACTTCACTGAGAGAAAGGGAAGCTTCGCGGCGACGTTTGAGCAAGCCATTTTCAATTAACTGTTGATGCCAGAGAGGAATAAATTGTTGGCAAAAGTCATCGACGCCGCAGTAAAGTTCTTCTAAATTAGACATGCCTGAGGATCTCCACGATTTTGTTTTATTTGACAAAAACTTTGATCGTGCCTCAGGCACTTAGTTCCCTTCTTAAGCAAACCTCAGGTTACTTGATTAAAATACCATGGACGATAGCCAGCAGGATCAGGATCAGCAGAAAGACAAATTCTATGACGCTTATTAATAGGATCATATACAATAATAATATATTCATTGTCTAATGAATATAAGTCATAACCTTCTCCAAATCCTGATTTCTTTAGCATTACTTGTAATTTTGATTTTGTGGGAGATTGAGACGCGAGCTCAATGCCCATATAACTTCCCGTTCCAGCAGTAAAAACATCTCCGCGTACCCAATACAAATCTTTATTCAGTTGAGAAATAGTTGTAATCGCTCCATCCACAGGCACAGGAGTATTATTGAGTACCCATTTAAATGAAGGGTCTGTATGTGCAGGTGTTTGCGTATAATCAGCTGTTAATATACTTACCTGATTAGCGAGCACTACTCCAGCTTTCGCATATCTGCTAGTAAAGTTTTCCTGTCTATAAATATGATATGTAGCCATTTTTTAAAACCTCCAATTAAAATTAACAATTATATACTAGATCATAAAAATTTTTTCACATTCTTATTTTTATATATGAATTAATAATAACCATAATATTTCGACACTATTTTTAAAATTTCTATAAATAGGGAGAATATAGATGCACAGCGTGGTTTTACTTCAATGAAATTATTTTTTCTGGTATTTTTCCCTCAATGAAAAAGACTGCGTTGACCATTCAGGAAATATATGACTGTGATGTTCTACACATTCCATGGAACGAGTTTAAAGTTGGAAAAAATTAGTCGTGAGAATATTTTTAAAGCATCTTCTTACTATAAAAAAGGGTGATAATAGTCAATTTCGTAACAGAGCACCACGTAACCCGCGCTTCAGCGGGATCAATACCGGAATTAAGCTAGGGAGAATTGGTTTAAATGCCATCAATTGAGCTAGGTCTTAATCCAGGTTTATAATGAGTAATGCTAGTTATTCGCGTTCTAAACCTGTGAGTGACAAAATAGTCGGCTACCCGAACAATATTTCTTATACCCATCATGGGTATTGGTGTTGATGGTGGGTATGAAAAGTGCTATCATTCTCTTGGTTTTGATTAAAGAGAGGGATAATGTCTAGCGATGAACTAATAAAGCAAATCAAAGCGGTTGGCTGGAATTTTGTGCGAGCCAATGGTTCGCATCATGTTTTCGAGAAATCAGGGGAACCCAGCCCGATAGTAATTCCGCATCCGCGCAAAGATTTGGCGGTCGGGACGCTCAATAAAATACTTAAACAAGCAGGACTGAAATAACTTAATTAAGCGGTTGAAAGGCCGCTCTTTAATCAAAGAGAAGGTGTAAGCATGAGATATCCTATTTATTTACATCAGGCTGACGACGGATCGTTTTCCGGTTTTGTGCCAGACGTGATCGGATGTTACTTTGCTGGCGATACCATTGACGACGCTATTAGCGATGCTCAAAACGCATTAGATACTTATTTTGAATACATGAGCGAAAAGGGTGAGGCTCCAGTACAAGCCAGAACTGTTGCTGACCATCTAAGCAATGAAGATTGCACCGGCGGCAGTTGGGCTTATGTTGACATGGATTTAACTAAATACGATGGAAAAGCCATCAAGCTAAACATTACTATGCCCCAACTTTTGTTGGGTAGAATTGATGAATACGTGAACTCACATCGTGAGTATCATAGCCGCAGCGGATTCTTGGCTGAATTGGCTCGGCGTGAGCTGTCGAAACACTCGTAAGATAATCCCTCTATCAAAACCATGAAAAGCCCGCTAACAGCGGGTTTTTTCTTTTAAGAATACCAAAGTGACATGACTAACCTCAGTTTCGTTTAAAAATAGCGATATCACAATCCCGTAAATTCAAGCTCGGTTTTTAACCCTTGTACCCGTGCTTTGACTGGATGACGATCATCTTTATTTCCTGAGGTCAACTTAACCGCCAAAAGTTCACCACAATCATTGATAATCAGATGAAGTTTAAAGCCATAAAACCGTCTGTACTCGTTTTCCCTCGCTGTGCGACGCCCTCAAATACGCGATGACGGGGAATACGGAGGTTGTGACAAACGGCAATTTTGGTTGAATCAATAAAAGCGATCCTCTGGGTTTCAGCCTTGCGTGACGAAAGAAAAGCACAGAGGGGAATGAGCGCCTTTTGCTTCAAGGTTAACATCCGGGTATAGCTGACCAATTTGGGAAAATCGGCCTGAAGATAGTGTTTAACATGCTGAATATAAAACGTTTTAAAATCACGATAATGGCTCATGTGGAATAAAATGAGGAGCGTCATGATTTCACTGAGAGAAAGGGAAACTTCGCGGCGACGTTTGAGCAAGCCATTTTCAATTAACTGTTGATGCCAGAGAGGAATAAATTGTTGGCAAAAGTCATCGAGCAGTAAAGTTCTTCTAAATTAGATGTGCCTGAGGATCTCCACGATTTTGTTTTATCTAGCAAAAACTTTGATCGTGCCTCAGGCACTTAGTCCCCTTCTTAAGCAAACCTCAGGTTAAATAATAAGTTAGTGAAAGTTAAACAGCGGGTAAATTACGTCCATAGTAAATTTCTTGTATCTCTTTTTTTAAGAGATGGGTAATTTCCAGCTTTTCAGTTTCACTTAATTGCTCTGGTGTGGCATTAAATAAACAATCATTCAGGTCAAATTCTTTTAGCATCATTTTTGTATGAAATAAATTTTCCTGATAAATATTGACATCCATCATGTAATACTGTGATTGCACTTCTTCGGTCATATAATTCTGAATAGAACTGATTTCGTGATCGATATAGTGCTTCACGCCATTCACATCTCTGGTGAAACCACGCACGCGATAATCCATTGTGACAATATCCGATTCCAATTCGTGGATCAGATAGTTCAGCGCTTTGAGAGGTGAAATAACACCGCAGGTTGATACTTCAATATCAGCCCGGAAAGTGCATATGCCACCGCCCGGATGACTCTCTGGGTAAGTGTGGACACAGATATGGCTCTTATCCAAATGAGCAACGACAGAATCGGGTAATGGACCTGGATTTTCAGTATTGTCTACATCCTTTGGATCCATCGGCTCTTCGCTGACGAGTATAGTGACACTTGCCCCTTGTGGCTCATAGTCTTGGCGGGCAATATTCAGAATATTTGCACCAATGATCAAACAGGTTTCGCTGAGAATTTCCGTTAAACGATTAGCGTTATATTGTTCGTCAATGTAGGCGATATAACTATCCCGATCAGCTTGGCTTTTTGCATAGCAGATATCATAAATACAAAAACTCAGGCTTTTTGTCAGGTTATTAAAGCCGTGCAATTTCAGCTTGTGCAATTTATTTCACCTCTTGGCTTATGGGTGATTATGGGTTCTTGGATAGTGCATCCAGCAGATATTGCGGTAGAGCAAAGCTACCTGCGTGAACGGCTGGGTTGTAGTAGCGGCAGGTAAAACCTGCGGCATTAAAGCGCTGTTGCAGTGTTGTCGGATCTACATGACGTAATGCCCGGTTCTGGCTTGCCCATGCAAAGGTCATTATTCCACCATAATAGGTTGGAATAGCAGCCTGATAGAAACTGCTGTCAGCGAAATAGTTGCTCAATTTTTTATGGCTGGTTACCGCTTCATCCTGTTGTAGAAAACAGACGCCATTCTGGGCAACCAAAATGCCACCTTCATTCAGACAGCGCTGGCAACCTTGATAGAATTCCGATGTGAATAATCCTTCACCAGGTCCGATCGGATCAGTGCAGTCAGAAATAATGACATCGAATTTCTGGTCGGTGGTGCTAACGAAATTAACACCATCGTCAATGACCAGGTTGAAGCGCGGATCATCATAAGCACCGGCATTATGGTTAGGCAGATACTGACGGCAGAATTCAACTACGCCGGCATCAATTTCAACCATAGTAACGCTTTCAAGGTATTGATGACGACAGACTTCGCGCAGCATACCGCCATCGCCACCGCCGATAATCAGCACGCGTTTGGCGTTTCCGTGGGCGAACAGAGGAACATGAGCCATCATTTCGTGGTAGATAAATTCATCACGTTCAGTCGTTTGTACTGTACCATCCAGCGCCATGATGCGGCCTAACTCCGCATTTTCAAAGATAATCAAATCCTGATGCTCAGTTTTATCGTGATAAAGCACTTTATCGACCGAAAAATACTGACCAAAATTGGCGTGCAGGGTTTCGTACCAAGTTTCTTTTTGTGACATGCCGCAGCTTTCCTCCACTGTGATGGCCGTGAAAATTGGGCTCACATAATAGCCAACAATCCTCACAGTTGCACGGTGAAATTTACCCCTTAAGGGGTATTAGGGGAGGAACTACTTCACGTAGGCAAATAGGCTCAACGAATCTCTGGCGAGGGCATGGCACTTTATCGCATTGGAGAGGTAAATACCTTTCAGATCCTGATAGCTTTCTTCATTGAGTCTATCCATCAATTGGCTGTTGTAATTGGTCAAATCCCACTTATTACGTTGAGCGAAATAGATAATGGCCCGCTTAATTTCCCGGTCAGGGATTTGGCTGTAACCACAGTCATATTTCAGATAGATAAACACCGCCGTCAGATCCGCCAGATCTTCAGCTTCATTTTCTGTCAGCGCTTTTGCGGGGTGGGAAAAACCGAAAAGAACTAATAGGTAAGTCAATAAGGCTAATTTTCGCATTTGTATTATTATAATGAATTCGTGTCAGGTTACGTTAACATATTAATATCTTTGTCCGGTAAAATTTATTTTTTTAAATTATTGTAAAGATCGATTTAAATCACATTCCCATTGCTTGACCTTCCTGTAAGGGCAACCTTTACGTTGCTGTTATGTGTTATTTTTTGCCAGTTTAATCAGGAGATTGATATGCAACGACGTGATTTTATTAAATTAAGTGCCGTTATCGGTGTCTCCGGTATGTTACCTGTCTGGAGCTGTTTCTCCTTTGCTGAACCCTATCCGGCGCTCCCCATTCCTCCACAGATAGAGCCAGATGCATCAGGTAAAATTGCTATTGAAATCAAAGCCGGGCAATCCTGTTTTAGAGCGGGATCGGTGACTAAAACTTGGGGTTACAATGGTGATTTACTTGGCCCGGCATTGAAATTGACTTCAGGTAAACCTGTTACTATCGATATTCGTAATCATCTGCCGGAAGAGACGACGGTTCACTGGCACGGTCTGGAAATTACCGGGGAGGCTGATGGTGGTCCACATGCGATGATTGCACCAGGTGGGAGTCGAACCGTGAGTTTTACCCTTGAACAACCGGAAGCAACTTGCTGGTTCCATCCGCATACACATGGTAAGACGGGTTATCAGGTGGCAATGGGGCTTGGTGGATTAGTACTGATTGAAGATGAGAACAGCATTAAAACGGGTTTGCCAAACCAATGGGGGGTGGATGATGTTCCGGTGATTTTACAGGATAAACGCTTGAATAAAGAGGGTCAGATTGATTATCAACTGGATGTGATGAGTGCTGCTGTTGGTTGGTTTGGCGATATGATGTTGACCAACGGCGTTGTTTTACCTCAGCATATCGCGCCACGTGGTTGGTTACGCCTGCGTTTGCTGAATGGTTGTAATGCCCGCAGCCTGAATATCGCTGTTGGTGATGGCCGAGAATTGTATGTTGTTGCCAGTGATGGTGGCTTGTTAGCAGAACCCGTTGCGGTTAATGAGTTATCGATTCTGTCGGGAGAACGTTTTGAAGTCGTAGTGAATACGTCGGATGGAAAACCTTTCGATCTGGTGACGTTACCGGTAGTTCAGATGGGAATGACATTACCGCCGTTTGATCAGCCATTACCAGTTTTGCGCATTCAACCTCAGCTTTTTTCCAGCCGCACAATATTGTCGGAGCAGCTTGTCGCTCTTCCTGCCTTGCCTTCCCTAAAGGGCTTGAATAGACGTAGTTTGCATCTGGCGATGGATGGTCGTCTGGATATGCAGGGGATGATGCTGTTGTCTCAGCGCTACGGTGAGCAAGCTATGGCGGGTATGGGAATGCATCATGGGAATATGAACCACGGAGATATGCATCATGGCGGTGAATTCAATTTCCATCATGCGAATACCATCAATGGGCAGGCTTTCTCTATGACAGAACCTGCTTTTGATGTTAAACAGGGGCAATATGAGCACTGGGTGATTTCGGGGGTTGGCGATATGATGCTGCATCCGTTCCATATCCACGGTACCCGTTTCCGCATTTTGCGTGAAAATGGCCGCAAACCTGCCGCTCACCGCAGTGGCTGGAAAGACATTGTTCATGTGGAAGGTAAGGAGAGTGAAGTGCTGGTTCAGTTCAATCATACGGCGGGAGCTAAACATCCATTTATGGCGCATTGTCATCTGCTGGAGCATGAGGATACCGGTATGATGCTGGGTTTTACTGTTAGTAAATAATCTTGCTCACATTGCCTCTTATTTGGTTTTATCGTGTTTTTTAGGCCATGGTGGCGGTCAGTATCAATAGAACACCACAAAGCGTTGTACAGTGATTGCTGTAGGCACTAAAATAGACGCAGATTTTTGAGTGTTATTTGTCCTGTTTAAATGAAGGTGTTGAGATGCTTAATGTAAGGTTTGACTCAGAAAAGGCTGTAGAGGCTATTCTGTATGTTGCCTCTGTAGCGCCAATCCCTGATATTTATCATGTGGGTAAAATTCTGTATTTTGCTGACAGGCTCCATTTAGAACATTATGGACGGCTTATTACCGGTGATAACTATCTTGCGATGAAAGATGGGCCTGTCGCAGAAAATGCTTATGATATTATAAAGATAGCCAGAGGTGACGGGCGCTTTATTCCAAATGGGTGTGACATTGATGTTATTCGATCATCTTTGTCAGTAGACGGCAGTAATGGAAATCATCAGGTGCGTGCGTTACGTAATTTCAATGAAGATGTATTCAGTGATTCAGATATTAATTGCATAAATGAAGCAATTGAGAAGTATGGGAATCTTTCTTTTAAAGAAATACGTGATATCAGTCACGATAGCGTTTGGATGGCCGCTGATCAGAATGGTGAAATTCCATTGGAAGTAATAGCGGCCAGTTGCAAAGATGGTGACAAATTAGTTGCTTATCTGACTTCTGCTGAGTAGCTGATGACTAATCTTGGTGACAAATTTCCTGCATCTTTTAGGGCAGATTTCTTAGCCCGGCAGAGTTTAGCTATAGGAGATGTTCTTTATCTTCACTGTCCTTTTACAACGCCTCCAAAGTTAAAATATCTGTTGGTTTGCTACTGTGAGCCGCTGCTTGTTCTGATAATTAATTCTAAAATCAGCGAATTTATCCAATTACGGCAGGAGCTTCTTCAATGTCAGGTTGATCTGCCTCAGAAAGATCATAAGTTTTTGCAATGGGATTCGTTTGTTAATTGTATAGATGCTCATGCGGCATTTGATATTAATGATATTAAGGGAAAAATCAGCACTGATTATCATAATATTGTTAAAGGTAAAGTCGCTGATTATTGTATGCGTGAAGTTTATAAGGCGGTTAAATGTTCCCCGACGATGAAACGTGGACAGAAACGCAAAATATTAGAGTCACTAGAACGATTTGTTGGTTAGCTGTATCTTATTCTGTTCAAAAGAACGGAGTATCAATCGGCATACTAATAATCATGATTTTCACTGTGCTTTATCATGATTATTATTTTTAAAAACAATTGGTTATATTTATAATGAAACACACTGTAGAAGTTATGATCTCCGAACAGGAGGTTAAGCAACGTATCGCTGAGTTGGGAAAACAGATCACTGAACACTATCGTGACAGTGGCAACGAGCTGGTTATGGTCGGGTTACTGAGAGGCTCATTTATTTTTATGGCTGATTTGTGCCGTGAAATTCAGGTTCCTCATGAAGTGGATTTTATGACGGCTTCCAGTTATGGCAGCGGTATGAATTCCACCCGCGATGTGAAAATTCTTAAAGATTTGGATGAAGATATTCGTGGCAAACATGTGCTGATTGTGGAAGACATTATTGATTCAGGTAATACTCTGAATAAAGTGCGTGAAATTCTGGCACTGCGTGAGCCAAAATCACTGGCAATCTGTACTTTGCTTGATAAACCTTCCCGCCGTGAAGTTGATGTTCCGGTTGAATGGATTGGTTACTCAATTGAAGATAAATTTGTTGTGGGTTACGGTATTGATTATGCGCAGCATTATCGCCATTTGCCTTATATCGGCCATGTGATTTTGTTGGAAGAGTAATTTTTACAGAATCTGGAAGCGGCAGCTTTCGGGTTGCCGTTTTTATTTTGTGATTCAGGAATGATGTATAGGGCTGCGTCCCTATCTACATTTCGGCACTGGTGCCTAATACGGCTTCCGGTCGTAGAACCATATCGGCAGATATCCCTGATTAACAGTAGAATTTATTCCAATATGTATGGCCTTTTGTCACCTTGCAGCTCTTGACCAGCGACTGGGTTTAAGCAAGCCTCAATAATATCCCTTCGTTGAAATATTGCCATTACACTTCATTCCCTACAGGCTTACTGGCATCCCATTCTTTTAAGATTTCAGGCATTGGTGCTTCTGAGTCACATAAAGCAAGTCGATCGGCTAATTTGTACTTGGGACGATGGTTTACCGCAGAGATCACGGTTTTCCTTTGTTCTTCGACAATTGATAATTGGTCACCCTCTTTCAGGTAGAGGGATTTCAATAGTTGAGCTGGAATAATAGTACCAACAGAGTTTGCAATTTTTCTGACATGAGTGAGCATAGAACTTTCCTCGCAAGTAACTGTTATCACATTGTTGACACTTTAGAGTGGTCTTACCGAAATATCAACATTGTTATTACAGGTAATGTGATTAGATCGCCCATAAAAATGTTCTTTTTCATGAACTATTTTGTTTTCTTTTTATTACCATATGCGTACATTCGTAAAATAAAGAAATCAAAATAGATACTTGATATTTAAATAGGCAGCGATTTAATAAAATGAAAATCTGTATTAATCTTCGTTTAATTACGCTGTAGAAGAGGTTAAATATAACCTTTTCTACAGCGTATTTTGTTATACCCGTTATCTTTCAAGTTGCCTCTTTGTTGGCTGCACTCGCTCACCCCGGTCACATAGTGAGCTATGCTCCTGGGGATTCGCTCCCTTGCCGTCGCGATGCATCTTGAAATCTATAGGGTATAGTTACCTGAAAACTTACTTTTTATTCGTCAGTTTGGATACGGTCTGACGATAGGCAAGTTCCAGCTTTTCACGACTGTCAGCCGTGACGTCCAGATCCTGCAACTGACCATTATGGATACCGTAAACCCAGCCGTGGATCATCACTTTCTGTCCCCGTTTCCATGCGGCTTGCATAATAGTTGAGTGACCAAGGTTATACACTTGTTCGACAACGTTGATTTCGCACAGACGGTTCAGGCGTTCATTAGGCGGTAATTCACCTAGCATAGAACTGTGTTTATACCAGAGATCGCGGATATGCAGCAGCCAGTTGTTAATCAATCCCAGTTCAGTGCCATCAATTGCGGCTTCGATACCACCACAGCCATAATGGCCGCAGATAATAATATGTTCAACTTCCAGTACGTCTATTGCGTATTGAATAACAGAAAGACAATTTAAGTCAGTATGGATAACCAGGTTTGCCACATTTCTGTGCACAAACAGGTCACCGGGAGCGGCATCAATCAGTTTTTCTGCGGGTACCCGACTGTCTGAGCAACCAATCCACAAGAAATGGGGTTTCTGAGACTTTGCTAATTCTTTGAAAAATTTTGGGTTTTCTTCGTTAACCGATTCTGACCACTGCTTGTTATTGGCAAGCAACTCTTCTATTTTTTTCATCATGGTGAATAGCCTGATAGCGTTTATTTAAGATAGAATCATATACAACATCAATTAAAATTTTAATATTTTGTTGCTGTTTGTTTTTCATCTTTCTACTGTTTTTGCAAAGAAAACCAGGCAGGAAAGGCGCATTATATTTTCATATTGCACGCAAAAGCGGCCAGATAATAAAGGTTTTTTTAATTTATGACTTATGCATTGGAGTTAACGCAGCTTACCAAGACCTACACTGGTGATGTTAAGGCGCTGCGTGGGATTGACCTGAATGTAGAAGCAGGAGATTTCTACGCGTTATTGGGTCCGAACGGTGCAGGGAAGTCCACCACAATCGGTATTATCAGTTCTCTGGTAAACAAAAGCAGCGGTAAGGTTAAGGTGTTTGGCTACGATATTGATACGGATATTGTGAATGCCAAGCGCCAGTTAGGTCTTGTTCCGCAGGAGTTTAACTTTAACCCGTTTGAAACGGTGTTGCAGATTGTTCTCAATCAGGCGGGTTATTACGGTGTGCCGCGAAAAGTGGCTCAAGCCAGAGCGAAAACTTATCTGTCAAAATTGGATCTGTGGGAAAAACGCGATCAACGGGCGATCCGCTTGTCTGGTGGTATGAAACGGCGTCTGATGATTGTACGTGCTTTGATGCATCAGCCTAAATTATTAATCCTTGATGAGCCGACAGCCGGTGTTGATATTGAACTGCGCCGCTCTATGTGGCGTTTTTTGAAAGAATTGAATGCCCAGGGAACCACGATCATTCTGACCACACATTATCTGGAAGAAGCAGAAATGCTGTGCCGTAATATTGGTATTATTCAGCATGGTGAGCTGGTGGAAAACACCAGTATGAAAAATTTACTTAGTCAGGTGGAATCTGAAACGTTCTTCTTCGATCTGGCGACGAAGAGTCCAGCGCCTGAACTTGCCGGATATAATTACCGGGTGATAGACACATCGACCCTGGAAGTCGATGTTCAGCGTGAACAGGGGTTAAATGGTGTATTTACCCAATTAAATGCTCAGGGTATTCAGATCCCAAGTATGCGTAATAAAGCGAACCGTCTGGAAGAGTTGTTTGTCAGTTTGGTGAACAACAAGCAAGGAGACCGTAAATGATTCAGCTGTACTGGGTGGCGCTAAAAACGCTCTGGATTAAAGAAATTACCCGTTTTGGTCGTATCTGGGTACAGACTTTATTACCGCCGGTTATCACTATGTCACTCTATTTTGTTATTTTTGGTAGTTTGATCGGTTCGCGGATTGGACAAATGGGCGGTGTGGATTATATGCAGTTTATTGTCCCTGGCCTGATTATGATGGCAGTGATTACTAACTCTTATGCCAATGTTTCTTCTTCTTTCTTTGGGGCGAAATTTCAGCGCAGTATTGAGGAATTATTGGTAGCGCCGGTTCCAACACATATTGTTATTGCAGGTTTTGTGGGTGGTGGTGTTGCCCGCGGTGTTTGTGTTGGTATTCTGGTGACATTGGTTTCTCTGTTTTTTGTTCCGCTTCATATTCATGCGTGGTGGATGATTGTTGTCACTTTGCTGATGACATCAATTCTGTTCTCGCTGGGTGGTTTGCTGAATTCTATTTTTGCTAAGACATTTGATGATATCAGCATTATTCCGACCTTCGTATTAACGCCTCTGACTTATCTTGGCGGGGTGTTTTATTCGCTGACATTATTACCGCCATTTTGGCAAGCTGTTTCCAAACTGAATCCGATCGTTTATATGATTAGTGGTTTCCGTTACGGCTTTATGGGAATTACCGATGTTTCTTTAACAGTAACGTTGGGTGTTTTGACTGCGTTTATTGCGGTTTTTTATTTTGTCGCCTGGTATTTGATTGAAACAGGGCGGGGGTTGAGGACTTAATTTGTAAATTGTTTTGTAATTAAGTGGTGGTGATGGGTAGGGGAAGTTTATTTATAATGTCTTCACGACCTACCCATTATTAATCATGTGGTGAGTATTCAGGCCACTTGAACCGGAACGGCTTTGGCAATACGGCTCATAATATTGTCACCGTCAAAGTAAGCCATATTAGGCTTATGATGACGGGCATCTTCGTCAGAAATTTGTATATATGAGCAGATAATTAACTTATGACCTACCTTAGCACGGTGAGCCGCTGCTCCGTTGACTGAAATGATTCTGGAACCACGTTCAGCGGCAATAGCATAAGTGGAAAAACGTTCGCCGTTATCCACGTTATAGATATCAATGGCTTCATATTCCAGAATACCGGCTGCATCCATAAAGTTCTGATCAATTGCACAGGAACCTTCATAATGCAGATCTGCCTGAGTGACTTTCACTCGGTGCAATTTCCCTTGTAGCATAGTGCGCAACATGGTTTTCTCCTGATTTGATAACAACTTAGAACCTGTTATTTTATTTTTCTGCGTCAATAACGTCTGACAGAACAGACTATTATTGAGTTAAATCGACCTGCTGATTATCGATTAATCGGGTTTGCCCTAACCAGGCGGCCATCAGAATAACCGCGTTTTTACTTTCGGTATTCAATGGTGCCAGAGTTTCGGCATCACGGATAAACAACTCATCAGGCATAAAGCTAGCTTGGCGTAGCTGTTCGGAAGCTTGAGTGAGTAATCGTTCTGTGTGGCGTTCACCCTGCGCCATTTTTTCAGCGATAGATTTCATGATCTTGCTGAGTTCTGGCGCGATTCTATGTTCATCGGCGGTTAAATTGTTATTACGCGAACTCAGTGCCAGGCCATTTTTATCGCGTACCGTTGGTACTGAAACTAAAGTAATATCATAAGCCAGATCGGCAATCATCTTGCGGATAAGTTGTAATTGCTGAAAATCTTTCTCGCCAAAATAGGTTAAATCCGGTTGCACCAGATTGAACAGTTTGCTCACCACGGTTGAAACACCGCGGAAATGACCAGGACGGCTGGCACCTTCCAGTATGGTAGAAAGTTCAGGAACTTCAACATACGTCTGATGTTCCATACCATTGGGGTATATTTCCTTATCGGAGGGGGCAAAGACCAGATCAGCACCATGTTGGTGAAGTTTTTCGCAATCTTTTTGTAAGGTACGTGGATATCTTGCCAGATCATCCTGACGATTAAACTGCATCGGGTTAACGAAGATACTGACGATGACAATATCTGCCTGCCCTTTGGCTTCATCAACTAATGTCATATGGCCGTTGTGCAGGTTACCCATTGTTGGCACCAGTGCAATGCGTTTCCCTTCCTGACGCCAACGGCGGATTTCACGGCGTAGAATCGGTACTGTTTCGACAATCAGCATTGCTTAATACTCCTTAATGTGTTCAAAGTCTTCGGGCTAACAAGGATAATTTATTAATCAAATGAATGTTCTTTACCAGGATAGGATCCACTTTCTACCTGCTCTTTATACAGGCGGATGGCATCGCGCATATTTCCTGCCTCTTCAAGGAAGTTTTTCGCAAATTTAGGTGGTCTGGCGGTAATTCCCAGTGCGTCATGCATCACCAAAACTTGTCCGTCAGTCACATTACCGGCACCAATACCAATCACCGGGATTTGTAATTCATCGGTAATCCGTTTAGCTAATTCGGTAGGGACACACTCCAGCACCAGCAATTGTATGCCCGCTTGTTCCAGTGTAATCGCATCTTTTATCAACTGATTAGCCGATTTTTCATCACGTCCCTGGACTTTATAACCCCCAAGAACATGAACAGACTGAGGCGTTAGTCCCAAATGAGCGCAAACAGGTACGGAACGTTCGGTAAGCATCTTAGTGGTATCGCTTAACCAACTGCCGCCCTCAATTTTCACCATGTTAGCTCCGGCACGCATAAGTTTGGCGGCGTTTTCACAACTTTGTTCCGGTGTGGCATAACTCATGAAAGGCATATCGGCAATAAGGAAAGTATAGGGCGCACCAGCACGGACGCAACGAGTGTGGTAGACAATATCTTCGACAGTCACTGGAATGGTGGTATTAGCCCCTTGTAATGTCATACCCAGTGAATCACCAACCAGCATGACATCAATACCTTGCCCGGCAAATAGCTGGGCAAAGCTGGAGTCGTAAGCGGTAATAGTAGCGAATTTACGTTTTTCTTTTTTGAGCTGATTCAGATCAGCCATGGTGATGGGTTTCATTATCTATCTTCCTCCTGCAATTTTTCTTGTTATATACAGAAATCGGCCACGGACTGAACTGAGATCCTTATCTACAATGATTAGGATCAGAGGGCTGCGGTGGCTGCCAGAGTACCAGGCCGTTTTCCGGGATATGTTTCAGTCTTTCAGATAAAGCTTCCCCATCAGGAAATACCAGGTCAGGGGCGATTTCAGCCAACGGGTAGAGCATGAATTCGCGTTGTTTCAGTCCATAGTGGGGGATGGTTAAGCGTTCGGTATCAATCACCTGATCACCAAATAGCATGATATCCAGATCAAGTGTCCTTGGCCCCCAACGTTCATCTTTTCTGACTCGTCCCTGAGCCAGTTCAATCGCCTGAGTGTGATTGAGCAGCTCTTCAGGTGCCAGAATGGTTTCCAGTGCTACCGCCACATTCAGAAAGTCAGGCTGATTTTGTGGCCCCATCGGTTTGGTTCGATACCATGAAGAGCTGGCAATAAACTCTGTTTCCGGTAAATCTCTTAATGCAGCAAGTGCATTTTTTACTTGCCGCACAGGTTCTGCCAGGTTGCTGCCAACAGCGATATAAACACGGGTCATGATCAGTTGTCCCTGCTCCGTCTTGGTTTATAGTGGCGGCGTGGTCGTGTACGACGATGGGCAATATCATTGCCCAGCTCAGAAATCATACTCCGTTGCTGTGATGCGTTGGCTTGCTGGAATTCTCCCCACCAATGAGCAAGGTCTTTTAGCTCATTACGGCTTTCGACATTGGCACGCAATTCCAGCAGGTCATAGGCAGCACGGAATTTAGGGTGTTCCATCAGTTTGTTTGCCCGTCTACCATGGCGGCGCGGCAGACGTAACTGCAATTGCCAGATATCACGCATGATGGTTGTCAGGCGTTTAGGAATAGCGATAGAGTGGCACTGTTCGTCCAGAATATCATTCATCGCCAGGGCGAAGGAGTCGTAGTAAGTCAGACCACTTTCCTGAGATAGCTTTTCTGCGTGTTCAACCAATGGATACCAAAGCATCGCGGCGAACAGAAACGCCGGGTTAACCCGTTTATCATTTTGTAGCCGATAGTCGGTATTCTTCAAAACCTGATTGAGCATACGCTCCATAGGTGAATCATTATTTTCGGTGAAATAGCGTTGAACCAATGGGAATAGCGGTTGAAACAGACGGTATTCGCGCAGAAGTTTATAAGTGCTGTAGCCTTGACCTGTTTGCAACAGTTTTAACGACTCTTCAAACAGACGAGCTGGTGGAATATGACTCAGCAGAAAAGCCAGACGGGAAATAGGCTCGGCGGTATCTTCGCTGATTGTCATATCCAGTTTGCTGGCGAAACGAATTGCACGCAGCATTCTGACCGGATCTTCCCGATAACGGGTTTCTGGATCGCCAATCAGACGGATAACACCGGTTTCCAGGTCATTAAGGCCACCGGCATAATCACGCAGAGAGAAATCGTTGATGCCGTAATAGAGGCTGTTAATGGTGAAATCACGGCGCATAGCATCTTCTTCAATTGAGCCGAAGATGTTATCCCGTAACAACATACCGCTCTGAGCCTGTTGTGACTGATTTTTATCATCAGAATCAGTCTGCTCATGTGGCCCACGGAATGTTGCAACTTCAATCACTTCCGGGCCAAACATAATATGGGCTAAACGGAAGCGGCGTCCAACCAGACGGCAGTTGCGAAATAATTTACGGACTTGTTCTGGTGTTGCATTGGTTGCAATATCAAAATCTTTCGGTTGTGTGCCGAGTAGTAAGTCACGGACACCACCGCCGACCAGATAAGCTTCAAAGCCGGATTTATTTAAACGATAAAGTACTTTCAGGGCATTTTCACTGATATCTTTGCGGGAAATATTGTGCTGCTCCCGTGGAATTACCGTTATTGGTAAATCCAAATGAAGACTCTCCTGCTCAACCTTCCTTTGTGTTTTCACGTTGGATGAGGACTGATGGGTTTTTTTGCGATTAGAGTGAAGAGTTACGTACTCTTCCTGAGTAGAACGGTCAGATACGGTGACTGGCCTTTCACTGGCTGCCTGTAGCTCGCGGTTAATTTTCCCCTCGCGGATCAATAAATTACGGCAGAAATTTGCTACTCGGTTAAAAATGGTACACCTCGATAAGTAACTAATCATATAAAACGAATAAAAAACAGCAGCTAATCATAGCCTACTGTGTATTTTTTGAGAATGGTTGTTATGACTAACCTTAACTTTATTCACGTTACCTGTATATTTTACCTTGCCGTGGAATTCGATCCAGATCCCAACGTACTATTGCTTTGTTCAACAGTTGATCGTGGGAAAGATCTTGCCAGTTTTTTATGACAGGCTGATTAAGGAAAGATAATGCTTCAATCAATAACGGCCGGGGATCATCCAATGGGATTGGTTGGGCGTGATTCTGTTTGGAAAGTTTATTACCGTCCTTATTCAGAGCCAGTGGCAGGTGAATATAACTAGGGGCTGTTGACGTTTCGTGTACATAACTTATACAGCCCACATGGGTAACCACATCATTATAAAAGCCATGGCAACCATACTGGCATAATTTCGCTCAAGTTTGTCGTATCTTGTTGCTATTGC
>NZ_PUJV01000028.1:0-45521 GCF_011189495.1 Photorhabdus stackebrandtii | reverse complement strand
TGGCAGCGGGTTTACCCGAACAACGGGCGTGGAGTTCGGCATGTAACCAGCGTGGAGCATGGTGGAATGCAGGTTCGAGCCACATGAACCAAGCGATAAAAGTGTCGCTACTCAGGAAAGCAGGCTTACTATCACTATTGGAACAACATCGGCAGTTCCAGCGTTAACATGAACCGCCGTATACGGAACCGTACGTACGGTGGTGTGAGAGGACGACGGGAGTGATCCCGTCTCCTACTCGATCGCGGTCGGGCAGCTGCGGCATTGAGCCACAGCTGCCCGACGACAGCCCTGCTTGCAGCCGGCATTTGCCTGCGCTGTTCTCACTGGCCCGCAAGCTGGCCGATAAAGCTGCCAGATAAATCTGGCTTCTTTCTGGTGTCTATCCTGATTTCTTGTTTCTGCACTGGATGTACTGCGCCGTGACAGACTTTGGCAGGGCCTGCCCACAAAACAAGGTAGGCTTCGCCGCCATCTTCATACGTTCGCGCGTGTTCCCTTTGGTCTCCCGCTTGCGCTGCGTCTTCGCTGGCGCCCTTGTTTCGTGAGCTGATTGACCCTGCCGGTCTGTTGTCACAGCGCCAAACATCCCACGCTAGGCAAATCCTGAAAGGGATACACCAGAAAGAAACTAGAAGGAGAAACAGAATGATGCATATGTACCGTGGTTTTCGTCAGGCCAATATGATCCGAAAAGAACGCCCATTGACTAATGATGAGCTTATGTCCGTTGTTCCAAGCATTTTTTCTGAAGAAAAACATGAGTCACGTAGTGAACGTTATACCTATATTCCTACGATCATTTTGCTCGATAAACTTCGTAGCGAAGGCTTTCAGCCTTTCTTTGCTTGCCAGACAAAAGTGAAGGACGAAGATCGCCGAGGTCATACCCGCCATATGCTGCGCCTGCGTCGTGATAGCTTCCGCGATACTGACGAAGTACCGGAAATTATTTTGCTCAATTCTCATGACGGTTCGTCAAGCTATCAGATGATTCCCGGTATGTTCCGATTTGTCTGTCATAACGGTCTTGTCTGTGGCGAGACGTTTGGTGACATTCGTGTTCCTCATAAAGGCGATGTTGTTGGTCAGGTGATCGAAGGGGCTTATGAGGTTCTCGGCTTTTTTGACAAGGTGATCGAATCGCGTGATGAGATGAAATCCATCACATTGGATGAAGACGAACAGCGCATTTATGCAAAACATGCACTTGGCTATAAATACGATGCATATGTGCCGGTGACACCTGAACAGGTGTTATTACCTAATCGACGTCAGGATGACAGAAATGATTTGTGGACGACTTATCAGCGTGTTCAGGAAAACTTGATCAAAGGCGGACTGATTGGAAGAACGGCGAAGGGACAGCGGACCCGGACACATGCAGTTAATGGTATTACTGGTGACGTAAAGTTAAATAATGCGCTTTGGTCATTGGCTGAAGAAATGAAAGCACTTAAAAAGTGATGTCGTCATAGGGGGAACCATGAGTAAGAATATTGAATTTAAAAAATGTCTTGTTTGTTCGACAGGGCACATGACATCAGCTGATAACAGCTTACTTGAAAAACTGATAATCGATGAAAACTATTGGCTCTACTCATTCGAATATGGCTGGATTTTTAATTTGTTAGGAATTCGTAACAATATGAAGCATATAAAGAATCTTGGATTATCAAATGAACTGTATCGATTTGTCTTTAATATGTATCTGATTCATCACTGTGATTTGCTAATGTTTGACAGAGATGCTGATAGCATTGATGGTTATACCGTTTTTGATTGGTGAGTATTATTCATCCTGATCGTGCATAGAGCACGATCAGGATTAGTTTACATTAAAATTCTGTTTGCTGTCTGTTAGTCCTGATATCTCTTATCTGGCTTCTAAAGTGTTTTATCTTGTGTAGAAGTACGGCGGGTGACTTTCTTCTTATTGCCTTTTTGTGAACTCATAACGTCCTTTATTGCTCGCTCACTGACATTTATCTGACAGGTTTCAAGTGCAGATTTAATATCTTTAGCTGAGTATCCTTTTTTGGTTGCTAGCTTAAGTATCTGCGTTTTTAGGTTTTCAAGAACATCTTTCCCAGTCAGTCTTGTCTCAGTCAAGTCTGGCAACGCTTCGAGTTGATTTTTTGCCATCTCAATCTGTTCTTTTGTGTAGAAAGTGTTTGTCGCCATGTGAGAATTTCCTTGAAATAATTATGATTAGTTTGATGTCAATATTATATCTCAAATAGAAAATTTATTGCTATATAGATCTTAATTTCATGGTGTAATGACAAATCATATTATACAAGGCATAATAGACAAAAATTGCCTTAAAAGAAAGGGACCAGATGTGTTTTGTAGCACCGCCTGCACGCAGTCGGCTATACAAAACTCTGGGTCAGGGCTAAGCCCCGACACCCCGCGAGACTGCTATTGATGAAACCAAAGGGAAAACACACACCATGAGTAAAAGCGAAAGTCGGAACAGAACAGCCCTGCTTCCCAGTATTCGTTGTTTCCCAGAAGAGAAAGAGGCTGTTAGGAAAAAGGCCGAAGCAGCAGGGCTAAGTATCGGTGCTTTTATGTTGCGTAGTGCTCTCGGTCGTAGGATAGATGCAAGGTGTGATACTGAGTTAATTATGGAGCTTCGTTGTTTGGGGGAGCTTCAAAAACATTTGTTTAAAGGGGGGGGCGGGGTACAAGGTAAAGAGTATTCTGAGGTTTTAGTTGCTATTCAGAAGGCCATTTTGAAAGTTGGTTTGGAGTGAGTTTTTAACATGATTATTCGTATCCCGGAAAAGAGACGTGATGGTAAAAGTAATTTTCTTCAGCTTATTGCCTATGCCGTTATCCGTGATGAAGATAAACCTGATACACCAATTGAACCAGAGCATCCAGGCTGGCGTCGTCCTCGTTCTAAGGATGCGATCTTTAACCATTTAGTTAATTACATTAGCCGAAATGGTGAATCAGATATTCAACAAATCATGCATACAGATCTGAATGGATATACCCAGATCTTGTTTGATGGTGTAATGTGTGAAACGAACTGTTTTAGCATTGCTACTGCGTCAGTAGAAATGAATGTTGTTGCGTTACAAAACACACGTTGTAAGGATCCTGTTTTTCATTATTTTCTGTCATGGCCAACAGAAGACAACCCATCCACAGCGCAAATTTTCGAAAGCGTTCGTTACAGTTTAGGGGAGCTTGGGATGGCTGAACACCAGTATGTCGCAGCCATTCATACAGATACCAACAATATTCATTGCCATATTGCGGTGAACCGTATTCATCCTGTGACGTATAAAACAGCAGATGATTCGTTTACTAAAATCCGTTTACAACATACAGCCAGAGAGCTGGAACTTAAGTATAACTGGACGCATACGAACGGATTCTTTGTTGTTAATGAGAATAAAGAAATTGTACGTGCAAAACGTGATAATCAGCCCGTGCCTTCTGGAGCAAAAGCGCTTGAGTATTATGCGGATGTTGAGAGTCTTCATACTTATGCGACTGCTGAGTGTGGCTTCAAGATTGATGAAGCAATGTCAGATCCTAATATGTCTTGGGGTGATGTTCATCGTATATTAGTTAAATCTGGATTGGAGTTGAGACAAAAAGGGAAAGGTCTGGCAGTATACTCCATTGATAACCCCGAATTGCCTCCAGTTAAAGCAAGTAGTGTACATCCTGATTTGACATTGAGTTGTCTTGAAAATGATCTTGGTCAATTTCAACCTCTGAATGAAGTGGGAATTTATACTAAAGATGATAACCATGTTGTGAAAGATGCTATTGTGCATAAGTTCCGTTATGAACCTACTCTGCATGCTCGCGATATTGATGCTCGTTTGGAAAGAAGACTGGTAAGAGCTGCAGCAAGAGAGGATTTGAAAGCCCGTTATAGGGCTTATAAATCAGAGTGGGTTAGACCAAAAATGGATAGAGATGCGATTCGCTTACGCTATCAAAACGTATCTAAACGTTTTGCTTGGCGGAAAGCCCGGACTCGTATTGCTATCTCTGATCCGCTATTGCGTAAGCTGACATATCACATCATCGAAGTTGAGAGGATGAAAGCTATGGCCGCGTTGAGAATTGATCTTCGTAATGAACGGATAGAGTTTAAAGCTGATCCTGCGAATCGTAGATTGTCTTATCAGGAGTGGGTGTCGCAGCAAGCGTTGAAACAAGATCAAGCTGCGATTGCTCAATTGCGTGGTTGGGCACATCGAATGAAAAGAGATATCAGGACTGGTAAGATTTCACACAATGCCGTTATTTGTGCTGTGGCTGATGATACACCGGCATTTAAACTTGAAGGCTATTCAACGACAGTGACTAAAGATGGAACTATACAATATTCCCGTGATGGTGTCGTTCAATTGCAGGATAAAGGTAGCTGTATTGAAATAGGTGATAACAATGCTAATGGAGGAGAACATATTGCCGGAGGGATGGCATTGGCTGAGAATAAAAGTGGTGAGTATCTGGTATTCTCTGGTGACACTACCTTTGTTAGACAGGCTTGTGATATGGTTGAGTGGTTCAATGAAGGTGGCGATAAACCATTACCGCTGACTGATCCGCAGCAACGGATTATGGCAGGATATGATCCTGACCATCAGTCACAATCTGCGGGCCTCCAACAGCAGAAACCTGAGGAAATTATATTGATGGACCCAGAGAAAGTTAAACTGAACTCAAATTATCGACCAAAGTAACAATAATAAATTGTAAGGAAGCCGACTCTAAGGTCGGCTTTTTACTAGTCAATTCATTTGCATTTTTCTTCGTTTCTCAAACTCAGGCTGGTAACACAGCCAAGCATGATGATCGTTACCATAGAGCGTGCTAAATAAGTCCATTAATCGACTAAATAAAGCGTCGTGCTCAGCTAAATTGAATGATTCTGATGGTGAAATTGAGTGGAGCAAGGTTCTACTTTCCTCAAGGATGCAGTCTACTTTTTCTTTGCTCAATAGCTGATCGGATGATTGAGCCATAATTGTCGTACCGCCGTTTTTAACATCGGCTGCTATCGTGTTAAGCATTAACGTGCATAATTTGACTAATTCAACATAACCCCGTCGATAGTTTTGGTTACTGTCACTCATACCTACGAGTCCTTAATAATTTGGGTCTGGGAGTTGGTTTTTTTGTAGTGTGCTACTATATTTCTAATTTCTTGCTGATAGATGAAACTATTTGTGGTTTTACTACTAAGGCATTTTTCAGCATTTCGTTTATCTGCACTGGATGTAAGTTGAAGCTATCCCGTTTGCAGGGTGTGACCATCTCCAGAATTGTTTTATAGTGTATTATAGCGTAACTGTTATTGAGTCGAACTGACACATTAACGTAGCAATCAGACATTTTCTCCAGTATTTGCCAGTGCTTGAGCTATTTTTTTAGATACACGAATAGGTTTTGGGGGCGTTGGTATGGTTTGCCATTTCTGTTTGTTCTGGTGTAAGGCTTCTCTTGCTGCTTCAAACAGTAATATTCCGCGTTGGAGCGGTGTATAACTGATATCAGAGCGGTTATCTAGATCAAAAGCCACAGCGGCAACACGTTTAAGTACAGGATCCATAATGCCCATCATTGCAGTAGTGGAAGAAGGCATACTCAAAAGTTGCAGAATCTCGTCAATTTCTTGTGTTGATGGCGGGAGTTTGCGCAGCAGATTTGGGGTCTGGGCAAAAAGCTCTGCTTCTGTAGGGGATTGTACATCAATGAATCGATTGATACGCATCGGCAAAGTAGACGTCATTTTTTCATCATCGGGTATGTAAATTGCGTTACTTGGTATCAGAGCACTCTTAAATGAAATCATTCCTTCACCAGGATTTAAATCTTTTAAGTCAGAAAGGTCCAGACGGTCTTTTTCTCGAATATGGTTGCTGTTTGCGTCTTTATAATTTGGCATGAAGATACCGGGAGATTGTTCTATTGTACCAAGTTCGGAGTAATACGCTTTGCCGCCCGTTATCTTAGCTAACTCAAAAGTATCTTTTTCATCCTGTAGCGCCATAAACCACTTAGTGAGAAGGTTGGCATTGACTGTCATGTATTCGCCTTTATGTTCAGCGATGAATCGCTGAACATCTTGGGCTGATACTATCAACATATAGCCGAGGCTACGCATTTGGCTCGCTAAGTTATCCATACCAGGGCCAAAGTAGGCCCCTAATTCGTCCATGGTTATTGGGTATGGGAACTTGCCAGCATATTTTTTGACAACTAGTATATCATTAATCATACCCTCAAGTTCGCAACCTAGATCTCTGGCCATGGTCATGCGAATAGCAGAAATATATAATTTACCTATGTTTGCTGCTTCACCTTTTGAGAGTTCTAACGCAGGTATCATTGTTGTTAATATACGGTCATTATGTAGTATGTCTTCAATATCGACATCACCGGCATCGCGAGAAAACACATGACCATAAATATCATTAAACATAGTCAGCATACGGTTGAATTGCTGGATCAGGTAACCGTGCTGATCAAAGACACCTTGTTCCCATTCTGACGGGCGACTAATGAGTTCGATACGGAATCCTGCTAGCGTATTGAAGTAACTTTCCAGTGGGCTATAGGCTTCTTTGTGCCAGTTAGCTTTTTTCGCTTCCTGATAGAGTTTAGCTAGTTTTACTAAAGGCAAGTATTCCTGTATTACCGCTTGAGAGATTCTGCGATGTTCTCGCTTACATTTATAGTAAACAGCATAAACAACAGCGGCCAGCATAGATTTAGCTTTGTCTTGCCAGCCTGCGTCGCCACTTCCTGCGGTAGGTAGCAGAGACTCCATCAATTGGATAATGAAAGTGGCATTTGCTGTACCAAACAGATTGATCGTGTTTGATTGTGGGCGTGTTTTATCATTTTTCAAAAGGGCTTCGAACTTATCGGTACCGCCAGTCATGAAGTTCAATACATAATAGTCATCCTCTCGCCCGAAACGACGAGCAAGCGACCACATGGCGAATGCTAATGTGTTCTGGGCTTTACCATCAGAGTAACAAATTCCCCGACCCCAACAGATTGCATTCAAAAAGATGGATAACAACGCTTCTGTTTTTCCCGAACCTGTAGTAGCCAAAAGTAACATATGTCGTAATGAGTCATCTAATGTTAACCACAACTCTCGAGCTAGAGATTTACCTCGTGCATATCCTAAACACATAATGCCAGCTGCAGGCATGTACTTACGTGTGCGTACCACATAACGGAATAGCCCTCCAACACCATTGCGCAATTTAGGTATTTCACGCTCTGTGGTTAAATCTATGCTTCCAATGTCTTTGGGCATACGTAATGGCATACGAAATGGTTGGTCACTAAATAAAACTATCAGAAGTAGTAGTCCTGGGATGCTGAGTAATAAACTAACGGGATACAGCCAGCCAAAAATAAAACCGGCAATCATCAATATCTGTACTCCCAATGGAGATAGAAGAGCGTCATTTATAAATATAAATGTATAGCCGATTGGCCGGTGAACCCGGCGTGAATCGACCTCAACAGGCTTGGTCATCGGAAACTCTCTGATTGTTATTGGATTGGTGAGTTGAGAAATGCTGAAAGTGCATCATCACTTTTCAGTGATTCAAGTGGGATATAACGGCCATCATCAGACAAAAGTGACGGAGTACCTAGAAGGTTATAAAAATTAAAGGCGGCATCGTTCTTCGCTAGCGCTTGCTTTCCTATGTCACAGGAAACTAAGGATGCCTGTTGGTTATTTGGAACCATACCAACATCAGCCTGATATAGTTGTTTCCAAAAGGGTTTGCGTTCTTGAAATGGAGTACACAGGACTGGCGTCACCAGGTTTGCTGTTTGCTGGTCTCCTATTATTGTTACAGGGAAAATCTCTACGTTGTAATTGCGAGACAATTCTTCCAAAGCTGGTTCTATGATTTTGCAATTTGGACACATTGGATCAGAAAAAACATACAATGTTCTGGCATGACCGGAGGATAATGGAATGGTGTATCTTCCGCTTTGAGCTGCTGCGCGTAAGCGTTGCGCGGTGTATTGATAGTCTTCTGCCTTTTTCGTTGGTTTGGGCTGTTCTATCGGGACGTTAGTCATAGCTGAAGAAACAGGGACAATAGTGCCAGGATGTGGAAGGGAGGAAAGCCTGTTTGGTGGATTGATAGGGTGATGTTTCTCTGTTGTATTAAGTGATGGTTGGATGTTTTGAGCTAAGTTACTACCTTCGGTTATTCCCATTCGCCAGGCTGAGGTAGCGATTAAAATAATCGCTGCAACTAAGATACTATAACCAGCCACTTTTTTTCTGTTTTTGAGCTTTTCTTTACTACGGATTATTTCCCTATTTATTGTACTAACAATCATTCTTGCTTCATCATTATTTTGTGCTGCATAAATCATTGCTGAATGCTGATCTGTGCTGTCATGGTAAACACTTCTATCATTGATATAAAAGCGGTAATTTTTGCCTAGTTCCATGACGATTACAGGTGTATTTTTGTATGGCTGATCAGAGATGACAGATAGAGTTTTACCCTGCAGTGATGCAGAATATGAATGAGACATAATGCTGTTCCTGTTATTAAGGGCGTTTAGCTCTCGGACGAGAAAAAGTTCGTTGTTTAGGAGCTTGATATTTTGTTTGTTGGCTATCGGACTGTACTGGATTGAATGATGTATCAGTTGCTGCCGGTTCGTGTGATTGAAGTATGATGATTTCACTATTATCATCATTTTCATCTCCTAGTTCTATTGCGTCTGTGTTGTCCTGTAGTTTGCGTTCGTCTAATACTAATCCAATACTTCTAAGGTCTTTTTCAAGTCCAATGATAGCTATATCCATCCAATTTTCTGGGCGGGGAATATTTACCTGTAATCTCAGAGAGATATCTGAAATTAGGCGCTCCCATTTAGCAGCTGCGATAACTCCAGCCCCTTCGACAAAGACTTTAGGGCGACCGGAGGAAGTCAATGTATACCATAGGATCCTATCAAGACCTTTAAGCCAGCGAAAACGGGCACCAGGTAAACGTAAATCTTGGTCATGAAGTGCGAATAGTGCTGTACGGGTAGTACTGTAATGGCGCAGCCAACGCTTAGCTTCGGGGTGTTGTGCAACTCGATTAAAGGAGCTATTAGCCAGACTCAGTACTGGATAACCCTTCTTTCCGTTATCACGCCGGCTTTTGATTAGGCAAGAGCGGTTAAGGTCGTCCAGCAACTTTTCGGCAGATTTACGATCATTTAAAAAGACTTGCAGGCCGAATACTGCAAATAAGGCTCGTTCATAAGCATTGAAGGAGGAAAACTCAGTTAAAGGAGTCCCTAATTGTTTCATAAATACTTCGCGGGTCTTGTCTCGATTCAGTCGTTCCCCAATTATAAGTTGGTGTTGTAATGCGAATTCATCTGGAGTCTGAGCACTTCGGTGCTCCGGTGGGTCACAATTAAGCAGTTGTGTTTTCTTATCACCGTAGCAAAGAACTGGAATAATCGCTGGTGAAAATTTGGACATAATATGTGGTAGGGAATAAGCATCAATGTTCCTACGAGTGAGGTTACTTGGATGATTGCGAATTGAAAACAAACTTCCACTGACGATGATGCTCAAAGGAAGCATCAGAATATCGGCTGTTTTATTCATTATATCAATGAACTCACTCCAGCTAAGGTCATTAACTCGATTTGCCGCCCAAGCTAACAAGTGAAGTCGCTCTGCGACATAGTTATGTACTCTGGGGAAATCACAAAGCGCCCAGAGTTGATAAAGGAGCCAACAGCATCCAAACATGATAGAGGGCTGATATATCCAAATCAGAAAACATAATAGGAAAAATACTAATAGAAACATAGAGCCACGTTCTTGGCCTTGTTGTGGCGGCTGTGTTGTTCTTGAATACATTAGTTGCTCCAGACAAAATAAAACAGCCCGCAGACAAGTCTGCAGGCTCTATGAGACGGTTGGATTACACCAGAAATAGGTTTATCAGAGGACAAAAAAAGAACGCCGTTAAGGCGATCTTTTTGAAGGCTATACTCTATACAGTAAAATTAACAGGGTTGAGTTTTTTTCTGTACAAGTTCATTGAAAGAACTATTTATTTTTATCTTTGGACTGAATGATGGTGCTAATAAAACATCCAATTTTCGACAGAATAGTTTTATTTTTGCGTTGCTATTAATGTTAAAATATGGGCGACTAATGTTATTAAAATTTAGTGTTAGATTACATCCTTGAATATCATAACCAGCCCAATCATAAAACTCGTATCCTGTTAATATTGGTTTGTCTTTGTCATAGAGTGATATGGTTAGAATTCTTCCATTTTCCTTATCAATGCCGAAGTATTTTCCATTGGCTAAATCAAAATACTCTAACTCGTTGCAGGGCGAGAAATCTTTATTGATCAGAGTTACTTTTAGCTTTTTTAATTGTGATTCTGTTCTTGAAAAGATAAAAAAGTTAGACAAGAAAAATGCAGCTATTACCATTACAGCAATGTAAGGTATGGGGCTAAAAAATTCCAGTGAGTATAAATAATTTCCAATAACTACTATACAGATTGGAACAATTATTAGTTGTAAGATAAATACCACAGGAACGTATGACTTCCTTATGTTATTTATGAATGTCATGGCATGTCTCCTATATCCTGGATGATATTATTTATTTAATACCATCCCCATGTGGCGCTTTATTATCATTTGTATATTTTACACCCGGGCTGCGTTCTAGTCCACTACCAAAACCGGCAAAAATACTTTTTGTAGATTCTACTATTCCACCAAGAATACCAGCTGCTTCCCGGCCACCCAGCCATGAAATGATATAATCAGGCATAGTCACTTGTAATCCAAAAACTCTACTTACAGTAGTCGTACATATTCTTGCGTAGACCATTAATATACCGACCAACGAAACCAACCCAGTTATAGAGTTTGCTTGTACATTAGCAATTGTAGCGCCGAACATAATATTTAATAATGTTCCAAGCGCAACGGTTACTATACTGGCAAAAACAAATCCAAATACCATTAACATAGGGCGAATCATAACGTCGATGAGAAATATATAGCCATATGATGAACGATGTCCTCCTTCATTCTCAGTACCGATATGTGTAGCAGCCCATAATGAACCGCCTGTTGCTCCTACAAATACACTAACGATCCAATTAGCTGCCGCCGCGATCCAATATATGAAAGGTATGAATGGTAGATAAATGGACAAGCTGAACCCGATACCAAACAATAATACACACATAAATTGAACTAATGGGGTTATGGAGTTCACCATTGCAGGCGCTGCTTGTACTAAACCTAGTGATGCAATATTTAACAGGAAGTTATTTCCAACGGTTTCACTTGCGATTTTGGCTGCTGCAAATATTGTATAAACACTTTCAGTGTAAATAAGGACATAATCACCTATATTTTTCATTTTCAATAAAGGATTGATCTGACCATTTTGATTGAATTCTCCATTGCCAATATTTTGTACTATATGATTTGATAACCTTTGTCCTGGTGAATTAAAAATTCCAACAAATACGGCTGCTGGATCTGAGGCATCTGTTGCTTGTTGTATGTTCTTGGGACTCTGAATGCCTAATGGTGGTGTGTAGGATGAATTCTGTAACTGTGCTTGATAAGCGGTCATGATACTTTTATATGTGTCGCCAGCACCTAAGTCTCCTAAACCAGATATGCCAGTAATGATTGGTTTCAGTTGCACTGCCTCATTAACTTTATTATTTGCGGTAGCAAATGTTTGATACCACGATCCTAGAGCCAGCCAACCATTCTTTTTTAGCTGAGAAGATAAAACAGAAGCTAGCTCATTTGATTGCCCTTGAGATTTCAATGCTTGGTTAATGCGATCTTCATATGCCTGTGCTGCTTTTTGTATGCTCGTCTCTGCATCTGGTAATGTGCCGCTACCATTCATTTTTTTGTTGAGCAAAGCTGTCACAAATTCGGAAGCTGCTTGAGATAAGTTATTTTGCATTTCATTCATTGCACTGCGTTGAGCATCAATTATTCGAACAGTATCAACGGAGGCTGGAAACAGCCAATTTGCTGTTTTATCTTTTATAGATTCAGGCAATCGGGCAGAACCACATAGAGCGCTACCGTTTCCAATCTCGAAGCCATCAATGGCACTTTTTATGCTCATAAGGGGCGTCCCCCCTTGCCCATATTGCCGATACATGGTGTTTAGTTCGTTGTTCATGCCATACATACACAAATTCATTTCATAGATAGCACGGGCCGAACTTAAAGTTTGTGATGTGGTCGGTTGCACAACTAATGAATACCCATCTTCAAGTAAATCAACTATGCGATCTGTTACTAGATTTGCGCTACCAATGCCCATCACTGAGGCTGCCCATAGAAAAAGTAGCTGTGCGATTGACCATCCCGAGATAGTTGGAACTAAACTTAAGAAACCAGCGGCAGTGGTTACTGGACCTACCAAAGAGGTTCCATTGTTGAAGATTTTGCCTTGTTGTCCTGCTTTAGTTAAGTGCTTTAACGTGACAGCTAGGAACCATACAACGGCAATGGTCAACACTATCCCATTAAAAACAAAGAACAACTCTCCAATCATACTGGAGTCAGTTGAGAATGGATTTATTACAACGTCACCAAATATCATTACTAAAATTTGGCGAGAAAGATCACTGGAACGCTTAGCAGCCTGTTCGATAGTGTCAAAACTGATCGATGAATCAGCCCAGGCGTTGAGAGTAAACAGGCAAAGACATACGCTGGCCATTAATTTTAGAATGGTATTCATAGAAGTCTCGTATAAGGTGCTGATGCTCGCTGATTAGCTGATGTTAGTAGGGTAATAGGGGGACTGAATGTGCAATTGAGTTGTTCGGAGTTATATAATGTCTAATTAAGCGCTTACTATTTGAGGCTTAGTGTTGTTTTAAGCCACGAGTTTTCAGATAAAAAGTCCGAAAATCCCCCGCGTTCTATTGGGGATGCTCGGTGATGACATAGTTGCCATAATCGCCAACTACATATTAATGCTTGAACAAACGGTAATGCGGCTAGAGAGAGTAAAGCCAGAATTAATACGAGTGTTTTAATCAACAATAACGGAGTATATATTCCACTTAATAGCACAACCAAAATGATGCTGATGACTAATAGTGACGGAATAGCAGCTAAAGCCAAGCATAACTTCTTACGGCGTAGGAAACGTCGTTTTAATGTTTCAATTGTCATACCACTGGCTGTTACTGCTTCATAAAAACTAAGTATTGGTTGCTGGAGTTTCCTCTCAAGCTGAGAGGAAGGGAATAGATGTTTTGCTCGTTTGATATTATTAAGGAAAGATGGACCTATTTTTGTCGCGGTGTAACGTATCTCAGATAAGGGTAAGAATATGTTAGAAACGTAATAAATACCTTTTACAGTGCGTTGGTACCAAGTAATAGATTTTTTTTCAGCCTTATTAGTCATGTCGTGCTGCTCCAGCGTTTACTTCTTGCATTTTTACCTGTAATTGAGGGCGGTAGGATTCGGTTGCATTGAGCGAAAGTAGCTGCCCTTGAAGAATGTTGTTTTTTTGTAATTGCTGCTTTATGCCCAGTAACAACCAATTCTGAAGGGATTGGGTTCGGATAGACTCACGTATTAAGTTATCGCCTTCCATACTCTGCAGATCTGTTTGATAATTTGTGTTAGCATAGCGTCTACCCACTTCAAATTGCTCAAACTCCCTTTCAGACATTATGCCGGCACGCTTAGCTTCATCTGATGCTGTACGATTGAAATATTCAGCTGCAGAAGAAGCCGTAAGCGTTTCTCTGAGTACGTCGCGTGTTGCTTCATTGGGTTGGCTTGCCGATAACATAGCCAACATAGGTTCGCGAGCTGCTGAATTGACAGCTTCGTATTGTGTCATTAATCCTACATATTGTTGACCTGAGGTTGTTTTGACTTCACCTTTACTTAATTGTTTGCCGGCTGATGTTGCGGAGCTATTTAATATGTATGCCATGGCTGCATCGGTCTGTTTTTGATCAAAAGTAAGATCAGGAGACTTCCCATCTTTACCAGCACCATCTAGTAATGACGTTAAGCGTTTGTCACCGCCAGGCAACTCAGAAATGCTTTTACATAGAGGCGTTCCGCCGTAGGCAGCAAAGTCTACAGCGTCACAATAATCAGCATGAATAGCTGCTACACGAAATTGTGCTTGTCCTCGTGCAGGAATGGGTGTGGTCACACCCTGGCGAATTTTGTTGTTACTAATTCCGTTACCACTGGCTAACGAGCTTTGTCGTGTTCGGGTTCCGTTCTGTATTTGTGATGCCATTCCTGAACCGGATTCAGTGCAAATACTATCAGGAACGGTATAAGTACGGCGCGCCTGCTCTAGTCTGTCTGTTTGGTGAGCAAAAATATCTTGATCGCGCTGCGCTTGCGCAGATTGCTCAATCTGTGTAGCAATTTTGCTACCATTTTGGTTAATGGCCGCACCCACCTGATGCTGAGTAGTGGCAATCTCACCTAAACTGGTATTCATTGTTCCAAGTAATGGAGAAACTTGTGTTTGGATCGGAATACTTTTAAGAACTTCAACAGGATATCCCAAGGATTGATTGGGTAATGCGATGTAAAGTATCAAACCAGAGAGTAGGGATACCTGGGGGGTAATAGGAGGATTGAATTTCATTATATCTCCGGGATAAATAAGGGTGTTTTAGCCTGAGGGTGTTAAATTGAGTTACTTTGAATATATCCAGCCTTAGATAGCAATTCGTTAGCTAATATCCTGATAGCGCCATTTTCATCATCGTGATTGGCTTTTTTCTTTAACATATCAATATGTTTCTCCGCTGAACCACTAGGAAAAGTTGTGGCAAGCAGTTCACGGGCTAATTTTCCGTCTAGCGCCTCATATAGAATGTTGCGGAGAGCGCGATTTTTGGGGGTAGAGTTGAGAGCCCATAAAAGACGTGGCCCAACTGTATTTTTCAAAAGTTGAGCAACATTACCGTTTGTGGTTTGAAAAACAGCCAGAAACGTCGTACCACTGCCATCTGGTGCAGGACCACGCGTCGTATTGAGTAATTTATTAAGTGTTGCGCGTGGGACGTGGAAAACTTCTTCCAATACTTTGAAATCGCTAGGGCGTACACGCATGAGGTATAGAGAGTTAGCTGATTCCAAAAGCTGCTGAGGATAATCATCCAGATACTGAGATGCGAAAACAGTGCGAACACCAAACTTGCGTTTCTCGCGATCTTCGGTCTGCAGAGCGGCCCACAGTGTTTCTATTCCTTTGATGTTGTGTAGCTCATCCATAAATATGAGCTTACTTTCCTGATCCAGTTGTTCGATGCGCTTTCTGTGTAGAGAAACATAACGGGAATCCAGATTGGCATATAATTCGTTTTGATATTGAGGAAGGTAAAAATCGTTTGCACCGGCTAGGTGGCGTGCAAATTGATACATAATGCCGGTGCGGATTTTTCCTTCTGGGGAGTCATCACCAGAGACGTTGTTAACATCAACAACACGAATTCGTGTGTTAGGGCTGACAGTAAATCGGGTGCGTCCAGAAATCAGTGGGTAATCAGACAGCGCTTGTGTGAGACAACGTGAAATGTAATGCAACATAGATTCATCAGAGCCAGGGCGATTAACTTGTGCAAAGGTTGTCCGCATTTGTTCTGTGTTGAGCGCTCCCTGTAGATCATTGAGTTCTGGTACTGCTTGAGCTTGTGCAAGTGAGGCTTCATACACATAACCTTTATCAAACAGCATATCCCGAATTTCATACCATGTAGCCAATTCCCACCATTGTGCATCATGTTCAGAGAGGCAGCCACTTTCTTTTACTGCCTTATCCACTTCTGGGATCAGCGAAGGACCATAGCGTAATGGTTCAGTATCGCTATTTTTTTTGTAGGCGATATCTATGGCCATAGATATGATTTGCCGGCAAGCAGCAGCATCGGGAGGCATGTTAATTTGTGGATCGATACATAAACTGGTCAGTATTTTCAGCAGGTATTCACGTTCTGTGCTGATTGGGTATTTCAGACCTAGAGAGATATCGAATGGATTACGACAATGCTCTGCATCATTACGTAAAATGATGCTAATAACTTTATCTAATTGACCTGGTGGTAAACTATCTCTCATTAGGTCATAGAATCCCTGAGCAGTGAAACCTTTATCAACCATAGCCATAAATGGAATTTCTGTACTGCCTGCGGATACTCCGTCTACATGCATTCTGTTGGCTAGTAGTGATTTACCAGAGCCTGGGGCACCGGCTAATAATTCAGTGTGTTTTTCTTGGATTCCACTGGCTAATTGCACTGGATAAGGTTTGCCATCAATAGTTTGGAATATTACATTACCTTCGTTACCCCAGGGACTTGCTGGTCGTTGTAACGGCATCAGTTTTAGACCTTCGGATAAAGGTGGAAACATAAGTGTAGGTGCGCTGAAACTGGATGCTAATGGCAGTGTATTAATCCATGCTCTAATCGGATCCCCAAATGTTCGTGTGACACTAGTGACCCCCCATGATTGAACCGACTTCTGTAATAAGGTCAGATTACGTTGCATTCTGCTTTTATCTTCATCCCATGTACTAGCCGTAATACTCATTATGCAAACGGGATCCTGTTTGTCTTGTGCAAGCAACCACGATATTGACTGATAAATATCACGTAAGGAAGGGACAAATGCGACAAAACTTAACAGGTTATTCTTGCTACGCAGAATTTCTCCTCCCCCGGGCATGAGGTCTAAACGTATACGCCATGGGATTTGACGGGGGACTTTCTTAAATAGTTGGCTGAACGGTTCCGGGCGTTGAGGGGCTAATGTCATCGCTAGTTGCCCATGATATAACCCATCTACCTCAATAATGTTTCCTAAGGATTTCACCTCAGTGTCACAATATTGGAAATTGAGGTGGGGAGCAAGGCAAGCACTAATATCTTCACCACGCATTTTTCCATGAGGGATAACGCGATCTCCTGGAAGTAACGGTTGCCAAGTTTTGTCTGTACTAACGCGTTCAATTTCATCACGGATTACGTAGCCCGCCTCATGTGCGTCCAGCAGACGTACCATAACACCTTCATTACCGTCAGCAAGATCAGTCACCAGTTTGTCAATAAAAGCATCGTGTCTTAGTTTCAATCCTTCGAATTCAGCATAAACAGGGTTTTGTCCATAGCGGGCTTCTGGAAGATCTTTAAATTGCTTATTTTGACGTTGGATTTCTTCTTTTTTCTCCGCGTTTGGGAGGGTAGCAATCGCAGTGTATACCGTTAACCATACACGTTCCCGTGCGAGATAAGGTGTCATTTTAGCAATCTGCTCATCTACAAGGTCGTCCAATGCAAGTCCTAGTTTTTGAAACGATTGACGCTGTGGAGCAACTAATCGACAAATTTCTTCTTTACCACGCGTAGGATCTCGTTCGAATACGATACTTAATTTATGTCCCATGGACTTGAAGTCACCTGTCAAGCTGTCACGCAGTTTCAAAACAAAACGTAATAAACTATCAGGGGCTGGTGCTTCCATTGATGTTTTTAGTTCTGTTTCACTGAATTCACGAAATGCACCTAATACCTCAAAGCAGGAAGCATAATCGTTATTTTCGGTGACGTGGATATAGGGTGCATTTAATGATGGATGGCGAATTTTATCGTCTGGGGTTAATCCAATAACAGTTCGTAGATCGCAGTACTGAGAAAAATCTCTCCCTAATGTATAGCGAGAAAAGTAGGCAAAGGCTTCTTCGATTTTATCGACAATCATATTTAGTTCCGAGAGAAATAATCATGGTATAGGTGTTTCCACCAAGTAGTACCCGCTTCAAGCCCGGTTGTAGCGAGTTTGCCTTTAAATTGGCCGGGGTGTAGCACAAGTGCTAGATGACGCCAACGCTCCAATAATGTAGGTCGGTGCTCATCAGCTATGTGTTTGATGGTTTCTCCAAACGCTTGAGGGTGAGATGTTCCCCAGACTTGTTGAACGGGTTTTTCATAAGATGTCAGCCAGTCGAGCAGCGCCTTAGCATCTTTTTGGTAGGATTCATCATCTGAATCTAATGCTTGAGCAATGGCACGTTGTAAATGGTTAACATCTTCTGGGTTTAATGTAGGGAGGTATACGATAGCTCCCGCCTCAGCAGTGATGGTGTCCAATTGTTGCCATGCTTGGCAGAGAGGATCTGTGACACCAAGGTTATCGGGCTGTGTGTTTAGAGGATTATTATCACGAAATATGGCGCTATTTTGTGGTGACTCATAACCACAAAACTCGCAGCAAAGCCCGCCTTGTCGAGCCGTATTATTTAATTTTTTCTGTTGGTTGGCTGATATTGTGTGTCCCGCTATACGTCGGGAAATGGAGAAAATCAACATGGAAACTTCCAATAATAAAGTAGGATATGTGGCCGACCTGGATAGATCGGCCATCAACGTTAACCAACTGAGACTGGGTTGAGGCCCATCTGTTTCTGGCTACGGTTAGCAATCTGCTCAATGGCAATAAGGCCAGCACCAACTACGAAAAGAATAATGATGTGTGTTGCTTTAATTTGCGGGTTATTCTTTTTGGCGGACATACCGACAATACCTACGACAATGAAGCCCATACCAAGGACTAGACATGCTTTCACAATCGGTTCTTTTAATGAATAAACACCATTTAAGATATTATTGACCATGCCAGCAATATCATCGTCGGCTTTTGCGACAGGTGATAATAACAGTCCTATAAATCCAGCAATAGCACTGAGAGAATATCGACGAGCTGTTTCGGCCATTAGAATAGCCTTCACAGAAACAAACAATGGAAAGTTTTTCATAGATTTCAGAACGTTCATTATTACCTCTTTATTTACCAATGAATTTTGATTGTATTTTGAATGGCATTAATCAGCTGTGGATTACTGGCGAGCATCGCGCCGATAACTAGACGTTTAATGCCACTAGATATGTCGTTCCCGGCACTAAGACCGGTATGTCCGTCTTTCTGTGAGCGACGAAGGCGAAGCAGTCCCTGATAGGCATAAATAGTGCCTACCCATTGGAGTAATGTGAGGATTGCATTGATAGCTACTGCAGCTGGGCCATATTTTCCTTCTGAGACATAAGCGATAGCTCCGAATGTGACATCACCTAGTGCCATCTGGTTAGAGGTAGCACTCATTACGTTATGCAGTGCTATAAGGCAGCCACATAATAAAATGACACCAACTATTTTCCCAGGGCTATCTTGTAATTGGCCGCGTTTAGCCCGGCTGGCAATATTGCTAAAGTGCCCTATGAGAATAGTTAGCCCAACGATAGCGCCGAGGGCTAGAATCAATTGGATACCGACTTGGCTTAAGTTGTTGATTGCATTTGCAATCATTTGAACCAAATCCATAAATCTCCTTAGCGGATGATACCTGCTGTGGTTACCACCTCACGTTTATGTGTATCTATGATTTGAATGGTGGCGTTGCCGATGCGGTCGCCCTGACGTAATGCCCAAGTGCTTCCTTTATAGTTCACCCATGCAAGTCCCGGATAAAGGCTGGCTATAGAGGCTCCTTGGAAATTGGATTTTCTACTGCTGGCTTGGGGAATTTGCTTGGTAGTTGGTTTTGCCATTGTTGGGGTTACTGAGGACAAAGACGCCGATTGATGTTGCTGCAGGGCAGCAAACTGCTGTTCAAGTGTGCGTAATCGTTGATCAAGTGCCTTGATTCCTTCTCGATTATTTTCACTATAGGTACGTAGGTTATTGATATCTCCTGTAATTGCTTCATTTTCTCCGTTAGTTAGGATATTTTCCGATATAGCTGTGGTTGAGGTTTCCTGTGCTACAGGTGCTTGTGATACTGAGTGAGATGGCAATGTTTCAGCAAAGGAAGAAATAGGTTGTTCTGCCACAGGCTCTTGAGAGGCAAATTGTGGTGTACTGCTTGTTTGTTGTGGAGTATCACGAACAAAAATAAATACTACAAGACCTAGAAACATTGTTACCATCATTCCCAACTGCATAACAGTTACTTTTATCCCCATTGGTAAAGTGATGAGCTTAGGTCCATTAATTTTTTGAGGAGTAGAAGGGATACCAACATCTGTGTCTTCCGGTAGTGGTTTTGTCGGAGGGGTGTCTAAATCGAAGCGAGAGCTCATTAATGTTCTCCTGAAGTTAGGCGAGGTTCAGTGAGTACGGTGGCATTTTTATTAACCCGATCACTCTCATACACGCCTTTCATAAATTGGATTGCGACTACTTGTTTTCTGTGGACTTTCACTTGTTTTACTGGGAGTTTGGCTGCATCACTAGCTATGACTTGACCTGCTTGTTCTCCAATCCCGCCGATAACAGTTCCGACAACAGCCGAGCCGTCAACTTTGCCTGTGCCACCGGTGATTGTTCCACTTGACGTGGATAAGATTTGTGTATTTTGGTCTTTGTATAGCTGACCGACCCCGCCAATGCCACTGGCCATCGCAGGTAAAATGATGCGACTGAAATAACGATTATTGACTTCACTTGCGATTGATGATTGTAGTGTATCGTCCTGTAACGCATACGCATCCACTTGGTATTCAACATCGTTTACGGTCATACGGGTGAAGTGAATCACAACCCCATTTCCAGCTAATTGCACTCCTCGTGCGGTGAACATTGCGCCAGTTAAAAATCCTGTGGGTATATGAGCCGAAACAATAGAGTTCAGATTGTCTGAATCAATCGCTGTATCAATAACACCAGGTCTACGAGTGTTTGGAGGTACGATGATCTTATCCTGTGAGATACTTCCAGCCATTGCTGTTCTAACCGGTGTCACCTGTTCGTTACTAGGTAAACCGCTTGTCCAAGTGCTAAATGTGTTGACTTGGCCGGTACCGTTTTGAGCTCCTTCTTCTTGACCAAATGTACTAGCCAATTGCATCCCTCCAGGTTTCCAACGCTCATTAAGAACCTTTAAGTAACCTTTAAGAGCGGTTTTTTGATCCTCAGAAATTCCGTTAGGAGCTGGTGCCGAGTTCTGCGGAGCTTCAACAGGAAGGGTATTGAGCTCTACATGTTGAGGGGCAATAGAAGGCGTTTCGTATTTAACATTACTCATTTTCAATGACGCAACAAAGCTAGTTCCATTAATGTCTGCTGTCTGAGAACCTAATTTGTTGGCTTGACTTTGTAGTTGTTGATACTGCTTGGTTTCAGTACTTCTAACTAGGGCGTTGTTAGCCACTTTGTTTAGGTTGATGTTCGAAGGAGTAGGTGCGGGTTTGTTAAGATACCCCCATAAAAGGAATGCTCCTCCGAATATGATCACTCCCCCGGATAAAATCAGTAATCCAGATTTCTTACCATCACTGGCAACATCTTTTTCAATGGCCATGTTGTTACTCCAGATTGATGTTCAGAGTTGCATTACGTCCTTGAACTGAGAATACGGCTTCTGGCGTGATAGGTAGTTTCCAAATACGAGTACCATCTGCAGAGGAGGAGGTAGCGACAAAAGAATCCCTAATAATATGACGGGAGCGAATATAAAGGTCATCTCCCATTTGCCAAACGCTGGTCATCGGCACATCACCGTTAGTTTTCAGTCGCTTAGCTTCTTTGGGAGGAACACCATCTAAGAATGCCTGTAACAATGGATCTTCAAGGCTAATTTTTTCCCGGGCGACCGGAAGTGATTTAGCAGCAGGACCTCTTAAAGGGATTCGTAAATCAAGCCGGCTATCTGTGATCTGTGCTTTGTTTGTGTTGTCGGCTTCTCCACTGGAGAGTGAAATTACGATAGGAACTGGAAGCCCTTGTAGGTATACACTGACACTGGCTGTGTCGTAAGCGCGTTTAGCTTGAACTGACATGACAGGGCTATTCGGAATGTATTTAACCTCGAACCCTGCTTCATTTCCGTTAATCGGAGGTGCTCCGATATTCCATGGTGCCCCAGTTTCATCGGTGAATGATACTGTACTTGGAAAGTTCGGTAGAGCACGTAACAACGGTAAAGATGCACCAGGAGATAAATTCACTGTCAGTGAGCTAATCCGTGGAACTGCAGTGATTGGGGTTCGACTTTCGCTACGTTGTAATTGATCAAATGTCTGATGTAGTCCTGAAACATCTTCTGGTGTTAAGGGGGCCACCTGATTGAGGGCATAAGTTAATGCAGGTGAGGGTAATGGCGCATTGAGTTCAGAACCCTCTGCCGGCTGAATCGGGGCTTGCTGAATTGTAGATGCTTGAGCTGTAGGTGTTGGCTGCATTTTAGTGTCCATGCTTTCTGCTGGTTGCCAAGTGTTTGATATTGGTGGTGCTGAGGTTGTTGATGCAGCATAACTACTAAAAGTTGCTAGTAGGATTAAGCCAGACAGTGGAGTTTTTAACATTATGGGGCCTCATAGGTAATTAACTGACTAACTTCCAAGCCTGCGTTTTTCAAGCGGGGATCGACTTGTTGGATTAATAGTGAAATGACAAAACCTTGTTCGGGTAAGGAATTGACTTGCCCAATAAGTTTGAATTTTGAGGGGTATTGAATTTTCCATGCATAGGCTCCGTTTTCTAGAGTTCCTTTGCTGACGACTACACCAGAAGATGTCATTGATGACATATTCATTTTTTTATCTTTTATCGCTGATAAAATATTGGATTGAGTTAAGGCTGTGTAGTAGCTCTGAAAACCAGCGTCAGAGAAACGAGGTATTATGTTATTCATCTGAGATCGATAGTTTACAAAGTCCAGTGTGAAGGCTTCACGAATGACTCGGTTGCCAAAATCAATCACATCAGCATCACTGTAAGCGGGTTTGTCTGTTGGATGTAGCGGGATTACTCTTCCATCTTGAGTAGCAAAATATTTCACTGGAGGGTGTAATACGGCGTATACCAAACACCCGATTATTATCATAGCCACGAATTGGCTGGCACCTTGCCAGATATTAGTAGTGAGTGACTTACGCGTAAATCCTACATTAAGCTGATTAGCTTTATGTTTAGCAATAGCTGATGCATATGGATCAGGTTCAGTTACCTGAGGGGTAACCTGTTCTTTTTCTTTCATGGGATATCCATAGTTTACATTTGCTCGGTAGTCCGAGTTGAGAAACTAACGAGTGAAGAGGTAATCATTACCAGATGGATCAGAAACGGAATGTATCGGAGCTGGTGAAGTGTTTTGTGGCAGACTTTTGCCTATGTTCATATTCACTGAATGTGAATTTTTACCCACAAGTGGAGGCAAACTCCCCACCGGTGTATTTATAGAGTTTCCTAAACTGGGCGGTAAATCTCCCCATGGGTCGATTTTACTGGGGATATAGACCTGAATCTTATTGCGGGCTGCTTGACAGATTCTATCTTTAATCCCATTTAGGATACCGCTTAAATCAGGAAACGTTGGTACTGTAATCGAAGTGCTGATACTACCCAAACATTGCTGCAATCCGCTGGATACTTGGTTTTCACGTTGTGACCAAGATTCGGCCGCTTTTCGATCTCGTTCATATCCTATTTGAGCACCAGCTTGGGCCGCTGTTCCTGCACGACAGTTTGCAGATTGAACGGGAAGAGTAAAACAGCTGGCTACAATCGTGACTAGTATCAAATGATGTAGTCGCATAATCATAGTGATTCCTTTACGCACTAGGTCTTGGTGTTGATGGGGCAGGTTTAGCGGTATGTTCCACGATGTCTTTTTCCCGGATCTGCGAGGCTTGCGACGGTGGGATGTAGTCATTCGTAAACCCAAGTTGTTTATGCAGAGCCGGTGGGTACTTTACCGGATCAACTAATGGAGCATAGAGTCGTTCTTTCTCATCTTTCAGTTTGAATACAAAGGCGTTATTGGCACCGACTTCATGATTGACAGCATTTCCATAGCCGATGATTTTTAGTCCATCAGAAGTGATTGAATTGAGTGATAAGTAACGACTGCCATTCTCCCGAGTACATAACTTGCCAAGAACGGAATGATATTTGCCCTGATAATGCACTATGCCTTGTATGTATTCGCCTAGCCCTTTTACCAAAAGCAGCTTAAGTTGATTTTCGCTATTCATGGCTCTCATTAGTACAGTACCTGCATCTTGAGTGTGAACAGGTAATTTTACATTGGTTGGACGTATTGCAGGAGGCTGTGTACCTTCGCCATTAGGTTTAAACCATAACAGACCATTCGCTGGTGATGGTAAATCAGGTATAATTACTCCAGTTTCTGTAGCGAATTGAATCACTTTTTCTTGTATGGCCTTAAAGTGTGCTATGTCATAAGCGAGCAAACTAGCAGGGGGAGCTGCTTGGCGTTCATTGCTGACAAGTAGCCGAGGATCAATTGCCGAAGTTATCTCCCATTGATTACGGTTAGTGATAATTTCATGTGTTTTTTCTAAACCGTTTTCGTCGATGACAACCTTTCCTTGAGCGTCTCGGACTTTTGTCATTATGGCGACCTCTTCGCTGCCAAGCCATTTAAGCGTGGCTACGTCGCCTTTACTTAATCCACTTTCGCTAATGGCATCCATCAATCCTTTACCCCAGATATATCGTTCACCTTGTGCAGTTCTTAGGTGTACGTAGTAGTTTTCACTCTCTGTAGGATCAAAGTTATATTTTGCAGGGCCATATCCCAAGATAGTCCCGGTTATACCAGCCTTACTTTCTTTATGGCTGGCATTTTGTGGATTTTTCCGAGGAAGAACATTTGGACGTAATTCAGGTGGCAGTTCTGACTGTAATCCTGATGGTGAAGCAACAAAAGCAGTTGTTTCATTAGGTTCCAAAACAATGCTTGCTACTGGGCTACCTACTGGTGTAGGTGTATCGCTTGGAGTAGGTTCGTCAGCAAGTTTCTTTATTGCTTCATCCAGCATTAATTGTTGCTGTGCATTCTTCATTTTCACATCGAGGTTGTATTCTGCGATGAGATTAATTGCACGTTGTTTGAATTCATCACTACCAGTTAATTCGATACGACCGCGATAATGTTCCCGAGCGACAAGAAGGGCAGCAAGTATCATAGAATCATTCTGACTGGATTGAGCGGTTGCCATCACGATACGATTGCTATGGTCAACAAATGCATCCTCACCGCTGAGCAGATATTTTACAGAGCGGCCATCATCGGATATCTCATGTGTGATTTTTTGCATTAATGCATCAAGATCAATCGGGGCCAGTTTACGCGATGTTTCAATAAGAATTGTATTTTCTAACTGTTCATTCTGTTTTGTTGGCTCTACTGCAGTAGATAAGGTTTCCTCTTCTTTTGCTGATTCAGCAGCTACCGTTTCTTGAGTTTGTTGACTAATTATTCGGGCATCTTGTTTTCTATTGTGGTGACGTTTTTCGTCTTCCTCTATCATTTCGGTGGTTGATACTCGGCGGGAAGTTAACCATGCTTTAGCGTCTTCATCTACTTCTTGAATTTTTTCTTTCTCAATGTATGGCTTAATACCACTTTCTTTAGTTAAATCATTAGATTCATTTTGTTCTATGGCTTTCCTCTGATTGTTATCATAAGACGGTCTGGGCTGTTGACTGGCTTCCTGCTTTGTTTCTTTTATATTCTCACTAAGAGATTTTTCCTGAGGTGCAATATCTACAACTTTATCGTTATTAATTAGTTCGTCATGAGTAATTTGAATCGACTCTGTTGTTGCCGGTTCTAATATCTCAGAAGATTCAGAGATATCTTGTTCTCGCAGTTCAGATGCAATGTTATGGGATTGATGTATAAGTTGATCCTGTTCCATAACATCATCGATGATGTGACCATAATCGGCATAGTCATCGTTAGAGATGGAAGACACTGGAGTAATATTGTTAATACTTGATGGCGATTCTGAATTATCTGATTCAAATGGTTTTTTTTGTATTTTTGTTGATTCTGATTGGTGTTTTTTAGGGGTATCAACCATTTTTGTCGGCTCCATTTGGAATGAGGTATGTATTGCTGTAATGACGGGTTGTAACTGTTTTTTCAGTGCATCCAATCCCCTGGATTTATGGAGATCATTAAAATCCGTAAAACCTTTTTGCCGTTCTTCTGGTGTAAACGTTGGAAGAATATAAGTTCCGCCTGTTAATTCAGCTGATTGAGAGGCTTTTTCTTTTCCAGGGTTACTAGGGCGTGTGGGTTTTGGTATATCGTCATCTGCCAAAAACCATTTTTGACTGTCGGGATAGCGTTTATGCAAGGCTTGTGCAACTTTGACTAAGTTGCCGGCATCAATGGTCATAACGACAGGATGCTGAATGGCCATTACTGCGCTTGCTGCGGTTGCATAGCCCTCAGCAAATATGATAGGGACGCCATTTTTTAATGCGCCGCCAACCACATAGAAATTACCCTCCTTTTCACCGCCTGTTGTCAATCGCTTAGTTCCGTTAGTACTGATGGTTTGTAATGTTCTGATAACACCTTCGATATTTGAGAACGGAATAACTAGATTATTTTCTTGATCAATGCGTACACCTCTTGCAGCCATAACTCCTTTACTCAGTAGATAAGGGTGATTGTTCCCTGCCTGAGGAAGTTTGTTATATAGGACTGTGGATTTTTTGGACTTGGTATCTCGTGTAATGCGGGTTTCATTGTCTCGGCGTAACTGTTCTTGGGCTGTGATGGCTTTAAGATGAGCAAGCGTTTTTGGATCAGGTTTGGTTGAACCTGGGGACCATTTCTTTAGATCACCTCCATCTCGATGATCTACTAACCACCCATTTGGGTAACCGTCTTCATGTCCTACATAGACGCCTGATTTATTCCCCCGCTTATCCCCCACCATACGAATCCGTTGTTTTTTTCCATTCATGATAGGATCACCTTTTAGCTCTCCTCCATATGCACGAATGAAGTCTCCAAAGTCTTGTCTATGATTACCCTCTGTAACCAACATTGTATCTACACGCCATTTTTCCAGTTTCTTAAGGTCTACCCCTGGTTTAGCAAACCATAGTTTGTTTTTGGAATCGAACTCTATGGCATTTTGGCCATTCTCAAGTTTTCCAGCTTGTTTTTTAGCCTCTTTGAGCTGTTCGAAAGGAATTATTAGATAGGTAGGTTCTGTCGCTTTCATTACATGTCCTATTCAAAGAATTTTCGATACCACCAAGGGCGCCCCGTGATTTTGTTTCCACGTAGCCAGTGGTGAATCCTCTGGAGTAACACTGTTAGGGTGTAGCCGAATATGGCTAGTACTTTGTATAAAATGATTAGGGAGCAGCAGATGAAAAAGGTGGTTTTTGCCGGCCATATAAATAACAGCAGGAAAACAAGGAAGACTAGAACGGGAATTCCATAAATGGTGGCCGGTTTTCCTGCATCTAACCAAGGGCTATAGTCATCATCCTTCATTATGCCGTCCTTTGTTTATCCGAGAACCCCTGCCATCCCATGATTTTCTCAGCAATTTGCGCATCTATACGATTGTTGATGAATAATTGCCAGGTTCGGTCAACAATACGGCTATTACTGTCGCGTAAACTGGCATTGATCATTTCAGGCCAGCGAGTGTAATGATGTTGAGCTAATTTCCGGCGCCATTCATCGTCGAATATCACATACTCTCGTACTGCAGTACGTTTGCCATCTGTAGTTGGTATTAAACGTTGCACGATGATATAACGAAGTGCGTTCAGCAAATCGGATGCAATTTGTTCACGGGTTTCTTCTGGGGCCATGATGCAACAACGTGAAAATGCGTGGCCGGGTGAAAATGCGTGGAGGGTGCTCAATGCTAGCTGACCGAACTGAGCGCATGTTATTGCCGCTTGTAGCGTTTCTAAATCACGAATTTCCCCAATACCAATGACTGTTGGTGCTTGGCGTAATGATAGGCGCAGTCCATCGGCAAAACTTTTAACATCCCGACCGATTTGGCATTGCTGAGGTTGTAGAACCCACTTGGGTCCACCGAGTAAATATTCAACGGGGTCTTCATACGTAGCGACTTTTCCATCAGGATGAGTTTCTCCATAATGTTGATAGGTAGATGCTAAAAGTGTGGTCTTTCCAGAACCCGTTTCACCGCAGACTAATCCCAGGCCGTTTAGTGGTAGCAGGCTTTTTCGTAGATCTTCCTCTAGTTCCAAACTGTCGAGTGTTGGAATTAAAGAGGGAATCACACGGAGTGTTACGGCGACTGCGGTGTTGAGGTTGCCGATTGTGCCTTGTATGAAGTTACAGCGAAATCGGACACGTTCACCTCGAACTAATTGATACCTGCCGTTACTGTCTCCTTCCAACTGTAGAGATCTATCTACACCATTTCCACTTTGTACTTGAGCTTTAATTTCAGGCGAAAAAATTTCATCAATGAGCCGTATAAGATTGGAATGCTCTAATCTAAACTGGCTCGCAATGACTTTGCGACCACAATGATCTACAATCAGAGGACTCCCGCTTTGTATATGGATGTCAGATACACTGTGGCGGTAACAATGAACAAAAAATCCGCGTAGGTTGTCGGCATTCAATCCACGACTGAAATCGTAGTGTGCTAAAGGTGTCATGGTTTGTCCTATGAGTTACTGCTGAGAGGTAGTAATGACAGGTTTCCAGCGTTTTTTATCTAATTCGAAACCGGCTCGTTGTTTTAGATCCCGAACTTTGTCGCCTATCATTAATTTATCGCGGGAACCTGTTACAGACTGTAATTCTTCACTGATAACAGGCGAAGTGATCATGCCTTGTTGAACCAGAGTCGAATAACGCAACATTCCAGTATAATCCCTAGTTAATCGGTTGAAGTTACTTTCCAATATGCGATCTGCACTTTCACGGCCCGCTTGCCAACCTTTTTGAATTGCTTCCCGCCATATTTTTTCCTCAGCACTGTTTTGAGGTTTGATTTCTGAAGAAACATCAGAACTAACAGTTAACCCAGAGAGCAAATATTGACGCCAGGTTGGGGGATTACTGACAAAATGTTCTGGTACCAAAATATTGTAGACTTTATTAGCTGTTCGAATTTGCTTATCGGTAATGTGCGCCAAAGATTCTGATACCACTATGACGGGAGGTAACCAACCCTGCCGGTTTATTAGTGGTGCAAATTCATAAAGACTATTGAGAGTATCGTTTTGGTTATTTAGCTCTTGTTGTAATTCCCAAGCTCGCTGAGCTTTTCCCCCTCTAAAACCAACTGTTTGACCTGCATCATTCATTAATTGCCATAACGTGTCATTTACCCCGTGTTTGTCAATTGATTGAGGATATAGATATGCATTTATATCTGGGGGGGATGTATCCATTGTCGCCCCAATAGTTGGCATAGTGACGAGTGCCAAGCACAGAGAGAGTACTTTTAGTGTCATGCTAATGTTCCTTTTTCAGCGGTAGCATAAAGTAAAGACGCAACTCAATAGAATGCTGTTCAAGTTTGGCTCTCCAATCAATCTGAGTACGAATGACACGTAATAAATCTTCAAAAGAGATGTCTTTTTCATGGATAGCAATAGGAAGTGGCAATCGAACACCGGTATACGCGAATGTTAAACCGCGCTGGTGTGCTAGTTGGCTGAGAAGTTCAATAGCATCGCCATCCCAGTTTACGGTAATACGTTGAGAATTAGAGATAATCTTTGTAGGAAATTGAGTGATAGACTTTTCTAATATTCCCTTCTGGTGTAGTTCCTGACGCAGTTCCTGCAATTGCTGGATTGAGGTTAGAGAAGGGGGCGGTTGATGTTGAGAAACCATTGGTTCTTGCTGACATCCGGTTAATATTACGGATAAAGTAATAAAAATAATCAGTCGTTTCATCATTGATGTATTCCTGTTTTACTACATATGTAAGTAGAGGTTGGGACTGTTTTAGATAGAGATAGGATGGAAGAAGTAGCTTTTAGCAGATTATTTCCAGTAGCCAATAATTGTCAGTGTTGGTTGTTCTCGCCACCAACCCCATGTGTACCAAGTAAAATTATGTGCACCAGGCGATGTGATGAAAGTGAAGGCGCTGTACTGATTTTCCCCGCTACTTCTTGTATCAAATCCTTGTCCGAATACATTGACACTATCTACATTTAACCCCATTCTTGGGCAGCAATTTCCATTCGCATGAACTTCCCCTGTTCCTCGAATTTGCACTGCCTTGGCGTTGGGAACGAATTTGTTTAAGTCAATATAGCCACTCGCAGGAATAGCAATGCTTACTTGGGTGTAATCACTTCCCCCGCCATTGCTTTTCCATTCACCAGATTGACAGGAAAGTAGAGCTCCTTTATCGTCTCGGCCAACTAAACCATTGGGTGAGCAGGATGTGCCGGCAACGGAAATTTTATCAAGCTGTAAAAATTCACCTGTTGAAAGTCGTCCATCAGCTTTAACTTGACCACCAGTATAAATACCTTTGTTGTTCAGACTTCGAATCCAACTGTTGTCGGACATATAAAAACCGCCACCATAAGTACTGTTCATCCAACCTTTACTGTTTTGTGTAATTATCCATCCATTATTACTTCTAATATCGTTATTTACAGTCAGAGCGTCATTAAAATTACCATTTTGAGCATTAATATTTCTGCCGTTGTTAATGTCATTATTATTTAAATCAATCGACGTATGCATCCGATTCAAATCTGGTCTTCCATTAACTTTGAAACGATAGAGACGATCACTTTCCTCTGCATCCGTACCTAGCACTTCGGAAGACAAGTAAGAGGTAATGTGACCACTCTGACCTTTAAGACCGAAATCAGCTAAATTTATTTTCCAGCTTCCGCCTGCTCCATTGGCAATATTAGCGGGATAAATATAACCTCCGAGTCCGGTTATTCCTTGTGAGATAAACCGCAATCCTTTAAACGAAATTTCATAACCATCGGTGGTGATAACAAAAGCAACCATACTATCTTTTTTTGCCGGATTTCTGGCCACTAATATGGTATAGGTCTGATTGTTATTATTTGTTAAGGAAAACCCAGGGGGCAGATATCCTTTGTCACGCAGAGTTTGACCTGGTATGGACACGGATTTTCCGTTTTTGACTTGGTTAAGCAGCGTGGTGTAATTGTCTTTTATATACCGGCGACTACCTTGACTAACTGTACTGAGATGTTCTGCTGTTACATTCCAAGCTCGTTGATCGGTATAATCAGCATATTTTTGCATCCCTATCGGGGCCGCAATTAATACTATGGCTAAAACAAAAGCCAGAGAAACTAATGATAAGCCCCGATTGATGGGCGGTTTGACTGTATTAACTGTCATAAAACACCTTGTATGGTTTGCAGGGGAAAAAACGTGGCTAAGATAGCGAGAAGTGCGAACAACCAAGGAGCATAAGCTTGTTCATGTTTTTGAGTAATAAGGGCGCCAGCAATAAACATGATAAAACCAATACCACATAACAAATAGGCAAGTTGCCATTGAACCCAAGCACAGAGCGCTGCAATCAAATGTACGTCACCTAAACCAAATCTTTCTTCGGGATGTTTCCGGTTAACGCAGTAATGAAACAAGCGCATGAGTGTAAACATGGCGCAACTGCTAATAACGGATTCCGTAAATTTAATTGTGTTATCTGGTAGTAGAGAAAATAGTATCCCAGTCAACCAAAACCCAGAGGTAAAACGGAAAGGTAACCAGAAGTTACGTATATCAAGCAGGACTAATGGAACCCCCCAAGCCAGTAAGACCAAACATTTCACAGTTCCTATTGGATTCGCATCAAAAAATGACTCTGTCATGAATAGTGAGGTGCTGGCTAATGTGAAAGCAGTTATAACACCATTGATTTGTAAGCGTGTCAGAGGTAAACCGTGATGTGTATGTATAAACTGTTTGGCAGGAACGGTCAGTATTAGTGCAAGTAACGCCATAAATAGCGGTACAGCAACCCAGAGAGAGAACAAAACTATCAAGTTAAGTGGTTCCTCCGTAAAGTTTTAGATAAATGGAATACACTTTGCGGGCGTAGATCATTCGCCTACTACCGTTATTATCAGCAAACCCCGCGTTGTAGGAACCTAAACATTCCCAATTAACTCCGCATTTTTTAAGATGTTTGGCCAATATCCAAGCCCCAATCTGGACATTGAGGCAGGTATTATTGAGCAAATCCTGTTCATCACGAATGATGCCAAGTGTTTGTAGCTGAGGTATATGTAATTCATTGATTTGCATCAGTCCGTAATCACGACTGGTGATACGACCTGTTTTGTCACGATTTTTTCCAATAGCCTGGGGGTTAAGATTACTTTCCACGGTGGCCATTGAACGCAGTAATAGAGGGTCTACTTTGTAGCGTGCTCCGGCTTCGTTAAAACAAAATGCTTTAGCATGTGTTGATATAAATAACAGTAGCATTCCTATGAACACGATGAGTGTCAGGAACCGTTGTAAAGCACATAGCATGGTAACGTGCTCCGACGAAATGAGGCCGATAGCAGAATAACTATCGGCGATGTGGTTTAGGTATTACTGGTGAATATCAGTGTATTTTGACCAACAGAACCATTATCTGGGGTGCATTGAGCACCAATAGCATTTGCGGCAACTGGGCCGTTAGTGGTCTTTCCGTTCACTTGAGTGGTTACAATGGAAGGTGCAGCACTTAATTTAGTTGCAAGAGTGATACAGGCCTCCTGAGGAACAGACGCGTAGGTCAAAGAAAAGCTGGATTTCTGGCCGCCGGTTGATGTCACTGGTTGGACAGTGACAGCTCCTCCCCACAAATTTTGTAATTTGGCTGTGCCAGATGATTTGGTTCCCACAATAGTCATATTAGCGGGAGCGCCGCCGAACTGAATGATGGCTCCCGTCATTGCATCAGCAGAGTTAAAATTGTATATCCCTGATGTTTTTGTCATTGCGCGGGTATTATTTAATAATTCAGCTGCATTGTTGTACTCGGTGCTGGCGTCATTACGATTAAATAATCCCCCCCCTTGTGTGACAGCGACAGCTAATACAACCAGAGCCAAAACGATATAGATGGACGCTTCAAGAAGCGTGATTGCACCTTTATTTATGGCACGACGAGATGAACTAATAGATAGTTTCATATTATTTTATTTCCTTTATATGCAGAGATGAGATTGTTGGGCTAGTGATTTCCAACGAGGTTATTGAGATCTTGAGTTGCTAAAAGAATTAGAATCATGTAGCCAGCATTAGTACCTAATGCGATATTAGAGAGTAATTTGGCTGTTTTTTTGATTTTGGAAACAGTCTGTTTAAGCCAAACTCGTGCAAAATTCTCAATAATGTTTTCGGCGTTATCACCGTCGGTAAGTAATGCTAATTTATCGATAGCGCGTGGTGAAGGGAATCCAAAACCTGCATTTCGTAATGCTATTCCGAGATGATCACCCTGACTAACTTGATTTTGAGTGGCAGCTAGACGCTCGAATAACCACGGTGGGGCATGATTACTTAATATATCTATGGCGTCTTGAGTCGTTACTTGTGCCCGCATCAGAGCACTAAAATTCAGTAAAAATCCTACACCCAATACATCCCGATAGACACTCCATGGCATAATCCGATCAAGGACGTGCTTACGCACCTTGCCTGTTAAGTTAGGCATTGACCAAGCAACAAAGCCGGCAATTAATAGTATTAATACACCAAGTAAGAGGGCATTATTAACGAAAAACTCAGAGATTGTGTTTAACCACCATAATGCTCCTCCCCAATTCTCTTTACTTGATAACGTCTCTAGGCGCGGTAAGAAATAGACCGTCACCATTTTCATCATGGCGAATGTTGTTCCCAATAATAACATTGGGTAAGCAAGCGTGGACATAAGAGCAGATTTCATATCATCCATGCCTTGAACGACTGTGATCGCGCGATAGAGGGCAGCCGCAAGGTTACCATCTTGTGCGCCGGCACTCAGAATAGCGGCCTCTTGTCTGGGGATCCATTCGGATAGTCCTTGGTCAACAGATTTGCCTCGGCTAATTGCAGAAAGAGCATCTTCTAAACAAAAAACAACGGGAGGTCGTTTTTCTCCATAACTGAGGATCATTGCATTTAGTGCTTTTTCTACGGGCAAGTTATTCTCTAGAAGAAATGCAAGATCTTCATAAAGAGTTAAACGGTCAGTGGTGGAGAATGTTTTTTGAGCCAACCATCGACTTAATCGATCATTAACATTGTTAATTGAGAACTTATCAAACTGTTTCCTTATACCAGACAGAAGATCCCTTAACGCTGAAAAATCAAATTTCATACTTCCTCCTTTGGTAGCAAGGTCAGGTTGTCTTCATCCAATGGGCTTATGTAATCAGCGTTGATAGGATCAACTAAACCAGAGTGGAGATATTTCCGCAAATGTTGACCTCGAGTGATACCACCAAGCTCATGTACCCAGTAACTGCGTGCAGCGAGTTTACCTTTGGTTCGGTAAATGCTCATAAACTTAGCATCAGGGCGAATGATTTCAGCTATAACCTTACGCCCTGTAACGCCTTTGTGGCAGTGTTCGCATCCTGACGGATTGTGAAAGAACAGCTTTTCTGTATGACAAAATCTCTCTAAGAGAGCCTTTTTTTCAGGTCCCAAAGCTTCTTTGACGTTTTGCCAGGATTTTTTGCAACTAGGACAAAGTAGTTGTACTAAGCGTTGTGAAATTAGGCCAATCATCACCTGTGGATCAGCAATTTGTCCTATTGGAATATCCAATGTATCTGTCAATCTATCTAAAATACCTACGGAGTCGTTAGCATGTAGAGTCGTCAGTACAAGATGGCCTGATTTAGCTGCTGCCAATCCTGATTGCACCGAATGAGAATCCCGAATTTCACCAACAATCATTGCATCAGGGTCTAGTCGTAATGATGCTGATATAGATCTAACCCAAGCTCGACTGACAGTCTCAGGATTATTTTTGTCGGCAATAATAGGTGTCTGGACAGCACCACGAATAAGACCTTCTGGGGGATCTTCTAACGTTAATAAACGCTTGCGATGGTTAGTGAAACTAAGATAGATTTCACTGAATGTTCGTAGAGATGTGCTTTTACCTGATCCTGTCGGCCCAGAAAGAATGATCACGCCTTCTGGTGTCGAAAGCATTCGGCGAATTAGGGGTTGTTGTTCTGGTAAAAAACCGAGTTCATCAAGTGTTGGAGGTGCTTTCCCTTCATCAGGTAGCAAACGCATGACCACATAAAGCCCGAATTCTGCAGGAGTATGTGCATAGCGGGCACCAAATAATTTTGCGGCTTGAAGAAATTCTTTACGTATACGAGCATCTTGTGGTCGGTTCGCATTGAAACTTTTTTCCGCAACATCACACATGGACATCACAATTGTTGATGCTAATGTTCTACCGTCCTCTACATCCAACTTATCAATTGTTTCTAGGTCACCATGGATGCGGAATTGCACTAAGGTGATATTATTTATACCAATCAGAAAATGGATATCACTGGCCCTTAGCTCCTTAGCCTTTCGAAAGTATTCAATAACTTTCGCCTGTGGGTTAGAGGCTTTTTCGTGCTTTATTGGTTGGCTTTGTTGAATTTCTTTTAATTTATCAAGTTGAACTAGCTCGATTCGTAAGTTTGGATAATTATTGCATTGTTCCGCGAGTATTGATTGTAACCGGGGGTTACCTCGATGGCTCTCTGATACGTAGATTATAGGTTGCTCCACATTAGACTTATCTATGTAAAAGTGCTCCCCACTGTATCCAATGGACATTAATTGTTACCCCGCAAAAGAGAGAGAGGTCAATGACCTATTAGGTGCTGTTATTATGACTTCGTTGATGCTAATACGCTGAACAACATAGTCAGTACCCGGTATTCGGCTTCCCGTTCGGATGGTGACTTGATTGCCGCTGCTCAAAGTAAGTAATGCTGTGAAATCTTTCCCCCTGCCAGTAATTTCGATCACTTGTGGTAGTGCTGTGTCTTGAGCTGCACCCTTAATATCAGCTTGATTACTGTCTTGAACCGGCGGAACAGGATTGAAGGGAAGATCAAATGAGCGGTCATAACCATTTTTTTGTAGCTCGTTTAAAGCCTTGGCTCGAGCTAATTGAGCTTCATAAAGAACTGTCTCAGCCTGAATGGATTCAAGCTGTCCCAAGTTTAAGGCGCGTCCTGTTTCTGCTCGGTTGAATGTTGTTAAAGTTTGGGTTGATGTAGTTACGGGGGATTCTGTGGGCTCATCGATAATTGTTGATGAAGATGGTAGCTCAGTGACAGGGACTGCAGTCACTGTGGGTGTTATCAACACTATACTTAAGAGCCAGGTTTTAAGGTTCTGCATACAGAACTCCTTCGATGTTGTATTCCAATCGGTTGTTTTTAAGCAACGTCCTTATTCTCATTGCTCGAATCCCATTGCTATTAAAACGAGAAGGAGCAAACAATCGATCAGGCGGGATATCAGTGATAAATTCAAAATTGTAGGTGCGAAACTGAAACTGCAAATTACTGGTCTCATCTTGGGTTAGATGAGTTGTAATGTTATTTTCGCTTAGCCTTAGTTGTGCGTTAATACGTTGCGCATAGCTGGTTAGATTTTGTATCTGTTGATCTCCGAGTAATAAGGGTTCTGGGTGTACCAGAGGAACAAGGGTAAATGGGAGGGTGAATGAAGCTGAATTTGCCCCACCAAGTATGTTGAAAGTTGGTTTTATTTCGTCATAGAACAAAGGCAAACGGGCAGCAAAATCACCTATTGTACCTCCATTTGGCAATGAATAATTCAGTGTGGTATTTCCTGAATTATCACAGCTGCTTGAGTTGAAAATCCATCCAGCTATAGATATAGGGGCTTTTTTCCAAACTTTGCTACAGGCTTCCATCATGTCGGGAAATGAAGGAAGCGAGTTCCATGGTTTCAGATTGTCAGCTATTTCCTGTTGGTTTTCTTTACTTGCCTGCTGTGCTAATAGAGCAGCTTGAGCTGCTTCAATTCGCATCTGTGATTGATGAGTTTGCCAGGTGTTATTAGCTAAGTATCCCCCACATAAAATGATGGCTGTACTCCCCAAAATCCACAATGGTTGCTGGTTATGTGTTTTATAAAGACGAGCCCGACGAAGATTGACCTTATTGGTGAGCAGAGGGAGTAATTCTAGTTCTTCTGTTGGAATATCGTTGAAGAAGTTAGCAGGCGCATATATTTCCCATCCATTCTTGGGCGTTGGGGTTACTTGTAGAAATGTTTTTACTGTTGTTAGAATCGAGCTTTTGTCACCGACTACATCACCAAATGGAGAGAGTATTTTATCAATGACTGCGATAAACCAATATTGTTCATCAGAAAGCCGAAAAACAGCATAGCAATCTTGTGGCAAAGCTGGGAGAACCGTGAGAGCCATTGATGCAAGAATATGGCTACTTCGTTTTATTGCTTGTGTATCAGAGACATTCACTGTACCCAATAGTGTTCCTTGTGCTTGGCCATCTCCTGCGGTTAGTGCTGACCAATAATTAGCTTTCTTTTCTTTAGCGCGTAGGCGCATGTTCCTCCGTCCGCGTATAGATAAATACTGCCATTGTAGACCAGAAATCAACCAAGCGTTGTCTGTTTGTAACAGGTAATATTTGGGAATGGTTTTTTGAGTCATGTTTTATCCCAAAATAACTGGTGTAATAAGGATGACCAGCATTGTTTTGTTGTTTTCACCTTTGGTACCACCGCCAAGCCCGAAGAAGCGGAAACTCCCTACCCCTTGGCGATTAGCTGTATTGCTCAGTGACTGGTAACCGCTCAACACTAATGTTTGACCTGATTGCATGATGACGCGTTGAGTAAAAGTTTTGAGACGAGTTCTCATCAGTTCTACCGAAGTTTTTTCACTGGTAAACGTTCGCATCGTGGGATCATCAGACATGTTGATGGCAAATTGCAGTTGCATTTTTGATGAATCAGGCATCAAGAATGGCAATACTGTCATGTTAAATCCAGTTGTAATGGTTGATTTGGTAATGCTGCTGGATGAGCCAACGTTGGCTGTGTTCTCAGTTGTAACGTTTGAGGCATAGTCTTGTTGTAACGCAACTTGAATAGGTACTGCTGACAAGTTTGTGGTCATGCTTGAGGCTTCAGTCATTACGCTGACGTTGGCTTGTTCTGAAAGTGCTTTAATAAATGCTTTTGAGCCTGCACCTTTACCGTCCAGAATTGAGATTCCTCCATTTAAAGCACCAGAGGCGGCCCCAGTAAAAGCATTGCTCAAGGACATCCCGACACTGCTAGTATTAAATATAGCTTTCCAATCTATACCTAACTGATCTTGTTGGCGTTTTTCCACGCTATATACTTGGACGTTTAAAACAACTTGTCGGTTTAATTGTTTATTGCGGTCATCCAAATAACGGCCAATTTGTTCAAGTACCCTAGGTGTGTCTGTGACTACAAGTACTCCAGCGGACATATTCATTCGGCCAACACGTGGTGTTAACATCGATTTGATCGTGTTGGTGACATCTTCATATAGACTGGATTTAATTTCCATCTCTGTAGATTGAGAAGTATTTGAATCACCACTTAGCCCACTGTTGCTACCATCACCGGTGGCTCCTAGTGATGATGTTGTACCGCTGACAGTCTTAGAACCAAAGGCTGCTTTACTGTCCATGAAATTTACCGGGAATGTGCGTGTATCTAGGTAAAAAATAGCAATTCGGCCTTGTTCATAACGCCAAGATAAACCAAGTCGAGTTGTTACATTGTCTAACATTCCCCCCAACTCACCTTGCCAGAATAGACTACGAAGAGTGGAGGAATTGGGTGTAGCCTGTACAGGTTGAGGAGTTTCTCCACCCATTATCGAGAGGGGCAACATGCCATTTTGGTCAGGAGCTGGTATTGGACCACTAATTCGTTCAGTTTTACCACCGTTTTGCGGTGCAAGCATGGCTATTGCATCAGGTGTCACTATCACTGATAGACGACATTGTTTGCTAATAAAGGCACTGACATCAGCCAAGGTAATGTTGCCTGGACGATTGATTGCCACAGTGCAAGGCGGGAGTGGTGTATTGCTGTCAGATTGTGCATTTATAGGATAAGGATTAATCCACTGTGTGGTCAGGTTACGAACGACTGAGCTGTTTTTTATGGTCTGTAAATTTTTGTCAGCTTGTTTTTCGTCTGACATTATTTTGTTATCAATTTTGTCGATACGCTCTAATGGCGCACAACCGGACAACAGCAGACACAGAGCTGCCGCTATCCCTGTCAAGGGAAGTCGATTTTTCATATGAGTCTCTTGGATAAGAATGAAGTAGGGGGGTAAGACACGGAGTCAGTTGAGGTATACTAAACTACCGTCGGCAATGCTAGCAGGGACAGTGACTTGCATATCATTACCCGAGCTGTTGATTAAGCGGCGACCAATGACCTTGCCAACTAATGCTGAATTATGTGTTTGGACCTGTAAAGCTGACATTAAACCTGGCTGGTTGTCTTGATACACGAATACACGATTGGCTTGTAAAATATTATGTAATCCTGGGACAGTTATCCAACCGAGAGTACTATCAGGAATAGCCCCTTCAGTTTGTGCGGGGTTTTTGTAACGCCAATCGTTGATTTCATTGATGTAACGTACAGTTTGGATTGCACGTTGGTTAAGATTGCTCTCTTGTCGTTGGGTCTCTATCGGAATACTGCTAGAGATGTCCCCTATAACAAGAAAACCAATAAAGAATGACAACAACCAGTAGAACATTAATGGATCTCCTTATCATCCACGCTAAGCACACATTGCTCACTGCGAGCACCTGCATATAGTGGAACTTTAGCCGTACCATATAATGTGAACAGGCTGTTGAGTGCGTCACGGTAGTTACCTTCAAATTGGAGAGGAGCATCAATACGATAGTTGACTGGTGTCATCCATACTACTGTCCAATTGTTTATGCCCGATGTGGCACATTTTTCACTGGCAGACCAATTGAATATCGTATCTTTTAAAGTATTACCTGCTTCGATACGCCATACTTTTTTATGGATGATAGGCTTAGGCATGATGATGGTTGCTGTTGTCTTTTTTATGCCAGAAACTGCCTGAGTAGATTTCTGATCAAATGAATCACGATTTGTTACTTGTACTTCTACTTTTGATGTAGCTGTCGCTAATATAGATGGTGTTGGAATATCCTTCCCTGATGGTGATTCTGTTATGCCCCCAAAACTAGAGGGTTTGGATATCGACACGCGCTGATTAGTCCAGTCTATCGTGGCAATCAATCCTTCTTTCAGCATTAGCTGATTGAGTACATAAGGCCATTGAACGTTACTTTTCCATTGTAATGGCAATGACCTGAGTACTTCTGGTTTGAGATCTTGCCCATAAGTTTGTTGCCATTGTACAGGGAGTATCTGCGTAACAGCTTGGCGAAGCGTTTGAGATTTACCTGTGCTAGCTGGCATTAGTAGGCTCGGATGTTTACCAATATAACGAATAGCCTGTAATTCAAAGGCTGGTTGTTGTACCAATGAAGAAGAACCTGATGTATGCGAAGGGTTTTTTGTCTTTTGATTGACTGGTAAAACAATTGATGAAGGTTTGTTAAGTTTCACGCGGCTGACTTGAGCGAGTTCTGCATGTGCCTGTTTTATTATTGGCAACTGATCCTGAATTAGAGTCGTGACAAACTTTTGCGCAGGAACAGTGGAAGGAGTTTGAACTGTTATAGCACATCCACTCAACATTACCGGCGCTAAGGCGACGGAGATGAATTTTTTCATTTGTTTTTTTTTCTACTTATAGGGTGCCGACCGCGTCGGGATGTATTGGCACTATCAAGTATTTTCTGGGCCAGCACAGTGCTGTCTATAGTTGGTAATAATCCGATTACAGCTTCGAGTACATTACGGCAAGAAACAGGGCGGTTCAGAATAAGTGTTAAATTAACGGCTTGTTCGTTAAGAAGTTGGTTATGTTTAGCACTCAAGGAATAGTTCTTTGACTGTGATTGTCGTTGAATCATTAAAATCACCTCGGTTACGCAGTTGCGTAAGTATTAAAATACTTCCCAGAGAATTGGGAGGCTATTATGGAGTCAGTGTTTAGAGGGTTACTGGAAAGTGGGATATTTGCATGAGTGACGTACTGCCACTTTGATTCGATTTAACTTGCTCACTAGAAATAGAGTAATACTGAATTTTGTATTTTATAAATAGGTAATCTTTCTTGACCGTCAACGTAATGCCTCTGCAAATGCGAAAAACATCGCACTGCGAGTTACTCCATTATTTTCTTCAACTAGAGATTGGATTTGCATTCTCTGTTGATTGTTCAATGGTCTTATATTTTTTCCCCAACTACGCTTACCAGGATGCTTAGCGCTAAATGCTTGAACACAAACAGGTAACTGCATAATTTCATCCACGACGGAATCACGGATAGGGGTTATTTCACCAGCGAAACGAACCAAATGGCTTATTCCAGGGCAGAGTTCAATTTTTGAAGTGTGATGTACCTCAGTATCAAAGAAAATAAAGAGATAGCCTGGGAAAAGTTGTTCCATTACTTGTCTGAATTGTCCTGGCCTATCCGGTCGTGGGCGACAACTGCGGATTATAGGGCTGAATGCCATTATATTCATCCTTTCCAAAGTTATCTGGGCCTTGAATACGTTGTCTTTACCAGCTTTATGGCAAGCGAGATACCAGCGTTCCATGATGTTCCCCGATGATGAATTGATGAACTACAGAAGAATAATAAAGCGCAGTATGGTAGGTAAGCTCCGCCAAAATCGTACCCAAGGGATACAACTGGAAAATACTTAATGTAGGGGAGATAAATATAAGTTTCCCCTTAATGATGACTGCGCTTTAGCCTGGATTGCACCCGACAATTGAATAAAAAATCCCCAATATATAGTCCACCTAGCGGAAAAATATCAGGTGCAGTCCAGGCTAGAGCAATTAGACACTGTCTTCATGGGTAGAAATTGAAGTATTTACTATCCGAGTCAACATGTGTTTATATGTCTAGAATATTATTTTTAATTTAATGTGTTGTAAAATAGTTTATTTCGATTATATATTCTGTAAAAATTATGTAAAACAGTGATAAAAATCTGTTTAAGGCAATTTGAAAATTTAAAGATCTTTAAAAAAGAACTTTTACAGATCAATTTATCGTTAAAAGTAAAAATACAGAATAATTAACTTATGTTAATTCTGGTTTGTTTGGTTGTTTTGTATGCTATTTTAACCTGAGATTTGCTTAAGAAGGGAACTAACTGTCTGAAGTACGAGTAAAGTCTTTGCTAAAGAAAACAAAACCGTGCAGATCCTCAAGCATGTCTAATTTAGAAGAATTTTACTGCTACGTCGATGACTTTTACCAAAAGTTTATTCCTCTCTGGTATCAGTAAGTAACAAAAGGGTAACTCAGACCACTGAAGCAGGCGGAAGAAGCAGATGAATGGCCTTTATAGCGTAGTTGCGGATGGGTGTACCAATGGAGAAATTAATTTCTGGAAAAATGATCTTGTTTTTTGTTGACAAAATATCCAGATACATTTTATCATCAATCCGATTAAAGCGAGCCGCATAAATTTTAGACGTGAGCGGATCGGTTGCTCCTGCTTATGGGCGTATACGTAGGATCAGCTTAAAAGGATAATTCGGCATGGTGCCGAGTCAATGGCGTAACAAATCGTCCCGCTAAACTAAACAACCCGAAGAACCTCGGTTTATGCCGGGTTTTTTTGTTTGGCTCGCCAAAACTCTCATTTACTTGGTTCCAAAATTAAGGAATTGATTTAAGGATATTATATATAGACGCAAAAAAGCCCGACTGGTGAGATTGGGCTTTTTTTATGTTCTAGCACAGAATTTGTGCTTTGGCATCAAATAGAACGGACTTCATCCAACGTAGACATAATATGCTTATGTCAATAACAATGCAAATTTCTCTACGTTATGGTTATTCCGGCTGCTCACCGATACCTGTAGATAAATCCCATTCTGTTAACTTTTCTAGTTATGATTAACCCCTATATAGATTTTTAAAATATGTGCAGAATTAAGGATCTATCATATCATACAGGCAATTTTGTTTTTGTAGATAAGAGGCAATGGAGGTTATGTCATGTCGGAATCGAACAAAACTAAAAAAATGCGTGAATATAGGAAGGGTAATCCCCTTACACAAAATGAACATAACATTAAGTATAAACAGAAAAAGTTAGCCAGTCATGAGAAAGAGCTGAGGGTTTTTATCCCCCAAGAACTTAAAGAAGAATTGGTCATTTTTTGCAAAAAAGAAGGTTTCTCACAGTCTGCTTATCTGACAATGTTACTTGAGCAAGCTAGAAAAAGTTGGAAGTAGATTGTTGATCATCTTTGTTTGAAGTGTTAGATTCTTACCAGCTTGATAGGCATAGCCGGAAGTGTGTCAGCATGAGCTATAGCCGACTAAAAGGAAAACCCCGCAATCTGTTTCAACTTGCCGGATGTCACAGAGTACGGGGCTACTAGAACTACTAGAAATTGCTTTGTACAGAGAGTATAAATTCATGTCTAATAGAATGCAATACCCTATGACCGGCTTAAGTGAAGGTCGGGGTGGATAATCTAGAGCAACAGCATAAAAGAACGAAAATTCATCGTCACTATGTCCCTAAATACAGCGGGGGCTTGCCAAAAATAGTTACTGTCCGGCGTTTTGCAGGTGCATTAAATGTGCATGATTGGAATCGTAATCCCTTTATGTATCAATTGCGTTGCAAGCGTAGTCAGCGTGTTTCAATTCGTTCTGAACGAAGAGAAACGTTCTCTGAATTAGCATTAGCAATGATCGCTTATGCTGATTACAACCCCAACAATGAATATCTCTTTGAAGTCATGTGTTCAGTGGAAAAACTTGCTGAACTGTGTGGTCAGCTATACCGTTATGAGAATGGCCGGAAAAGTTATGATCCTATTCTTCATGCATTACACGATTGGCAGGGGGCTAATTTAATAATAATTAAGGAAGAGTTTGATCCTGAAGCGAAGCAATATAAAGCAATGCGTATCTGGATTCGTCCTGAGTTTTTCATCGGACTTGGTTTTTCTATCGCTGAAATTAGAGATATGTTGAATAAATTTAAGCGTTGGATGGAAAAAAATGGATTACGTGACTCTTATCAACGTCGTTATGCCCAACATATTTTACGGTTAGCCAAATCAAATGTTGCATCTATCGATAATAGTCATTCATTAAAAAACCTATTGAAGAAGATTAAACGCCTGGTTGTTGGTGAAGATGAGGCCATGAAGAATGAAAAAAAACACGCAATAAAAGCTATTAAACACCGACAAGAGCTTATTGATGCGACTAGCCCGATGCCAGATCAGAATCAAGTATACTGGCAGCAATATGAAAACTGGAAACAAAAGCAACCTATTGCCTGGATAATGGCATTTGAAAAAGATATCCAGAGCCGTTTCCCAGGGCTTTCTAACGATGAATTATTACACTGCTATGTAGAACATCTACCTGACAAATAACCTGTCTAATTAACATAAACCGCCTTTACTGGCGGTTCTCTTGCTGTCTGAAATCAATATTTGATTGTTTTTTATACTTCCCCCACATAGGGAAAACACTAAAATAACGGTTATTTAAGTGACAAGCATTGGCTAAGATTAAATTATAGTCAATTAAATTAGAATAGTTTAAAAATAAAACTGTTAACTTCGAACTATATAAAGAAGATCATATTAAATTCGATCTTTATTTCTGAACTAAACGACCCTTAAAAAAGGGAGTTAGCAGGTGATTAAACCTCCCACCTGCTACCAATAAAAAATAAAAAATGACTTCGCTTACAAGCAGCTTCGCTGCTGTCGCTCAGAAAGGAGATGTAATAAATATCTACAATAAACAAGGAAATAACTAATCGATTTTCAGTCATATTGGGGGTCCACGCACATTTCCTCCAAAAGTCCCACCATCTGTATGTATCACATTGAATTTAATTAAGAAAGTTGTTCATTTTTAGCATCGCTTTTCATTTTCCGTTTTAAACGAAAGTATGTCACCCATGAGATGCCTGTTTTGTCTATATTGCTTCAACGTCCTTTCGTCTCCGACCATCCAACATCTCCATTGCTGTCATATCGTGCCATTTAGTTCGCTTCGCTCACAGCTTAACAGGGCGAGGGGGTATTGAGGCTCTCTATTTCGCTCTCAGTCGCATTACTTAATAAAGACAAGTAATGCTCCGCTTCGGGGCGTATCAACTCCTAATACTCTCTGAAACTTTCTTTCGCCCCTTACAGGCGAATTTACTTTAATGCTCACTTTAACTATCTTTCGCCTATGAAAAATTTGGGGAACAATTTTCATACAGAGCATAAAAAATCTATGGTTCCCCTCGTTTTTGCAACACTCATTTTTGATGAATTTTTGGCTTGCTTAAATCTATCCGGCGTCACTGTAGGCAAGGAGCCTGCGCCTCGATGAGTTCCGCGCCTGATGAACCTTAAAACCTTGTCGGCTTGAAAGAGCCATTTTTTATGTTAGGTTTCTCATCAGGCCGGTAGGCCGTTCATGTCATCAATAATCAGTCTTCGC